>JALEPO010000175.1 GCA_022768695.1 Clostridia bacterium | reverse complement strand
CTGATTGTTGTTGATAATATCAACGCCCAAATCGTACGCATCTTCTGATACTCCGGCCATGGTTTTGGCATCAGGATTTTTACCTAAATTACTGAATTTTGGAAAAATTTCAAACAGGGCCGTTACAGTATCTTTGCTTGGACTCTTGATTAAAACTACCGTTTCCTTTTCATCGGGCAATGTTAGCTCGAATGTTCTCTTTTTTCTTAAATTACAATTAAAACCTGCCATTTTTTATTTTCCTCCTAAAGAAAAAACGGAGCACTTAGCTCCGTTTTATTAAACTACATCGATGCTTCTTTGTCGATTTCCTCTATGTACTTAATCAGTGTACCCTCATCATCCTGCGGCAAGCACTTGAACTCGGCATCAATAACCGACTCGCTGTCAGCCGCAAATGTCAATGTAAAGCCGGACTGATTTTTACCTACTATTACAATCCAGATGTCGCCGTCCTTCTTATCGACATGATGGAAACAAAGAACATAGGATTTGCCGTTATCGTTTCCGGTACCGCCTATCTTGATTGTACGCAGACCTTTTTCTTTGTCCTCTGTAACTCTGCCTGTTGCTGTCAGAACGTTCAGAACCTCCGTATTCCATGTAAGCAATCCGCTCTTGAACAAAGCTTCCTCGGTCGTAATGATGATTTTTTCAACCTTTCCCAAATCGTCCTTAACATCAAGTATTTCAGGCGTGTATTCAATGCTTGCGCCGTTTTTGATGTAAGACAAACGATTTTCTTCAACGCATATTTCGTCAGTCTCGGGAATTGTATCGACAAATTCCTGATAATACAGATTGCCTGAACCGACTCTTATGGTTTTCTTTGTGCTTTTTGGCATTTTTACTATTCCTCCTCATATTTTTTCTCTAAAAATGAAAATTCATATATCGTCTGATATAACTGCTCTGATTCTATCCAGTAGCGCTCCTGCTTGGTAAATTTGATAGACATCTCATTCATTTTATTTTCAATTGCCGCCTCTATATCAGTTCTTGGAGTGTCTGAATACAATTCAATTGTAATATCATGATTAATGATGTTGTTGAGTGTATCGGCTCCGCTGGCAGCATATGAATCATGCCATACCACATACGGCAGCGGAGGCGCTTTTCTGAATTGACATTCTTTATATCTGATACCTATATCCTTTAAAATTTTATCAACCATTTTTAATTATCGCCTCCACCTTTGAAGTGTAATCTGATGCCACCTCGTCAACTGCCTTGCCGATAAAATTCGTACCGGCATACCGTCCGCCGTTTCTCAGGGCGTGTCCGTTATTTAAAAGATGCGACAATCTGGCATCTGAGCCTTTGACGTACCATGTATGTACCGCGCCGTAATTATCATCCTTTGTTTTCCGGGATGTTATATTGTCTTTATAATGCTTCTTACGCTTACCTACCGGCGCGGTTTCCTTTGTTTTTACAACTAATTCCTTCATGCTGTCGGCGGACTGCTTTTTTATTGCATTTGTAACCTCGGCGCTGTATTTTTTTAATTCCTCATCTATTGCGTTCGCAAACGCTTCAATATTTATAGATGCCATCAATACAACACCCCTCTCATTCTGACTGTTTTATGCTGCAGCATATAATCGTCATAATCGGTTATATTGTACCGACTGCCGTTATAAATAATGCGGTACAACTCTGTATTATCCGCAATCTGTTCAAGTCCCTTAAAATATCTGACTTCAAAGTTTAGAACTCTGCTGATTTTAGTCGTTCCGGAGGAAGAAATTTCACTGTCGTTTTGCGCCTTATTAATACTCGCATGCATTGTTAGCGCATCTTCCCACAGCTCGGTTTCTTCGTCCATTTTTTGCAGTATAATTCTTTTATCATACACTCGCATTTTGCAGCAGCTCCATTCTTAATTGCATTGATAAATCATCAACCAACCGTCTGACATTGTTTGTCATGGCAGATGTATTCATATATCCTCTGTTACTGTACAAATCATCTATTATTATCAACGCAATTTCTTTTGCCCTCGAATCATCCCTCGGATAATTTTTGCCGATTGAGCCTTCAAGGAATTTATCTGCGGTCTTTATGGTTCTGTTGATGTTTCTTAAAATCATCTCATCAGCATTATCTATTCCCAGATAAGCCAACGCTTCATCAGATGTTACTACCTCTGCCATATCAGCCGCCTCCCTGATTATTTAATATTGCTGATACAATATCAGCCTTTAACATTGTTGTTGATATGCCCTCGATACCTAATTCCTCGGCTAAAGCTGTAAGCTGAGCCTTTGTCATTGCATTCAGTTCGGCTTCACTGTAGCCGGAATCAGCGAGGGCATTTATTCCCCCGCTGTTTCAATATAACCATTCACGAAAGCCGTCGCATCACGAAGCTTAACCTGTTCGCGTTCTATTGCGCGGAATATTGTTAAATCCTCCTCAAATGCATTCAAATCGCCGATTGCCGCGATATTTGAAGTCGCAATGCTTAACTGGTTCTTATCAAAGAGGGTTACGCCCTCATATAAGTCACCGATTATAAACGGAATTTTCGCCTCTTTGGTAGGCATATCGGAATTTGGAATTACTACAATCGGAATTGTTGACGCACCGGCGCATAAACGCATAGCCATAGGATTAGCAGGGTCTGGCTGCAATAAATACTTGCCGTCTGTATCCTTTAACGTGTCAAGATACTGCAGACCGTCATCATTTGTGAAGATGCTTGCCGTAGGCTTAAATGCCTGTCCCAAAGTTACATTGAGGGCCTTTTTAATATCATCAACTCCTGTGAGCTTCACTTCCGTCTGAGCCTGTATAGTAGCTAAAATTAGCTTATTTGCTGTAACGCGGCTCTCGTCACCAATCCATTCAATAAGCACATTAGCTATATTGGCATCGCTGTCGTCAAGCAGCTCATTTGTTACAGGGAAATATCCTGCATATTTTTCTATAGAATATTCAATTCTTTCAAATTGCGGCGTAGCGCTTCCCGTAATTTTACCCTTTTCGCCGACTTTTGCAAAACCCGTCTGCTGCTTGCGCTTTTTAAAAGTTCTTGCTCCTGTGGGAGCGGTTACAGGCTCAATTCTTACATATGTACGCAAGGATGTCTTTGCTTCACGGTATGTATTGATTTTTGTCTGAATATCCTCCGGGACTGTGTAGCCGCCGTCAGTATTAAAGCCCTCTGACATATCCTTATGGAGTGCCATATCTTTGACTGCCTTTGCAAATTTGGACACGGAATCATTCTCAGTCTTTTCCTTCAAGCCCTCATCAGCCGACTTGCCGGCGGCTGTTTTTTCGGCATTGAAAAGCTTTTCTTCGGTTTCATATTCCTTCTGCAATGAAGCAACCTCGTCTATAAGCGTGTTGGCCTGTTCAACATTTTTGTTTTCACCGCTCATAAGCTTTCTCGCCTCAACCGTTTTTCCCTGAATAGCTGACATCAATTCTCTCATTCTCTTATTCATATTGTTTTTCCTCCTCTTTTTTGGTAAATATAAAAGCCTCTGAAAGTCTGATTTTTGCATCGACTTCTTTGGCCTTACATTCCTGATTATTTGTTTCTTTACTTATACCGGCTCTTGGCTGTGCCGGAACGGCTACAAATGAAAGCTCATACGCTTCCTTTGCGCCATGAAACAACATTTTGCAGCGCTTTTTTGTTGTTTTGCCACTACTGTCGGTAATATCATATTCGCGCCCCGGCCAATGCCGGCAATACTCTTTTACATTATCACAACCGCAGATATTACACAGTATTTTTTCCGGAATACTGTAGGTTGATACCTCTTTTTTTATACCGCCCTTAATTTCTGCAATCAAGTCCTTATTACTCTCCGTTCTAATCATATAGATTTTGGCAATCAGCTCAGTATGCAATTCTCCAAGCTCGGTCTGCTTCCCTGCATCCTGTAGTAAATTGGTATCATAAATACGCGCAATCTGATTGTCTGCAGCTCTTGTATGGTCTTTAAGCACTGTTTTTCCGGGATATAATTTCTTTAAATCCTGCAATGCTTTAAGGTCAAACGGCATGGAATTTCTGTCATCCTGCTCGTTATCCGCTATCATTGCCTTGAAAGCAAAAACATCATCAGCGGTTACAGGCGACAATGTATATTTGTTGATTTTTTTCAAATCATCATCCGTTATTTCCAACGGTTCAACTTTTGCCGCTTTGGACAGAATACCGACAATGTCGGGGCTGTCCCAGTTGAATTCTGCCATTTAGATTTCCTCCTCTTTTTGTGTATATTGCTGTCCGGTCATTTCCACCGGAATGCTTGCTCCGTTGCCCAACAGCTTATCGCCGCCGGGCTTGGCTTCCAAATCCAACATTCCCCTTGCTTCATTTGGAGTATAAATGAAATTCGCCACTCCTTGGGACAATGTTTCGATTTGCGTCCGTAAATCAGCCCTCAGAATAACTGATACGTTAAATTTAAAATG
>JALEPO010000171.1 GCA_022768695.1 Clostridia bacterium | reverse complement strand
AGAAAGATACCATAAAAGCTTTTTTTCTGCTGCCTGTTGCGTAATATATAGGAACTGATGTAGCGATACCCTCAGGAATATTATGTATCGCTATTGCTATAGCAATTGCGATATGATACACAGAGAAGGTGCAGAATTATTTATAGTACATTTTGAGATGTATATCACCTTCTGGAGCGTCCTTTTCACGCCGATATTCAACCTTTTCTATTATATCCTTTAAAAGAGCATTTTTTTGTGGAATATCAAGCTTATGGTAGTTTTCTATTACTTCTCGGAATAAGGGCAATTTAAATTCAACAGAATCAGCACCTATATTATTAATATGTTCTTGAGCGTCAGAAATCATATCGTTCAACTTAGCTCGGCGCTCAGTAATATTTTTATTCCTTTCGAGGAATAACTCTTTGCTATACACTCCTTGTTCAAGCAAATCGTATAATTTTAGCTGCTGTTTTTCAAGTTTCTTTAATTCCGCGTCTGCAAACTCGATTCTATCAAGATACATACGTCTGTCTTTGTCCTCTTTGGACTTTTTATCGCCGCTTATGATAACTTCCATATGCGACATTTCTTTACGGATTTCTTCAAGAAGTCTATTTTCTACAATGCTTAATGCCGAAGCTTTATTACATGATGGGGTACGACATATTAGTCTATATCGCTCTATTGTTTCGGCAGATGTATTTGTTACCATTGTTTTACCGCAGTTTGCGCATTTTACAATACCTGCAAGCGGATTTTTTAGTGTACCACGGTTTACCGGAGGTTTATAACGCTGTTCAATAAGCTCCTGAGCTTGGTAAAATAATTCTTCCTTAATAATCGGTTCGTGCAGACCCTTAACGCAAAGCCAATTACTTTTTTCGGTTTTAAATTGCTTATTTTCACCTTTAACAGATTTTGATTTATTCCAAACTATATCACCAATATAAGTATGATTTTTTAAAATACGGCTTATTGTGCTTCGATTAAGAGGAGTACCTTTTTTGCTTTTCACACCCAGCTGTTCTAAAATGTGGCTGATTGCAGTTATACCCTGATTTTGATTAACATATAGGTCAAATATCATTCTGACATATTGAGCTTCAGGCTCGTAAATCTCAAGGGTATGTTTTTTATTGACAACGGTATTTCTATATCCGAACGGAGCGCCTGAAACAAAACATCCCTCATTTATGGATTTGACGCGTCCACGATTCATACGACGTGTGATAAATTTTAGCTCCTTTCGTGCCATAAACATTTCAAATTCACTGTAATCTTCGTCATACTCATTGTTTAGATCATATATTTTTTTTAATGTTATAATCTTGATATCATATTCTTTTAACGTATCAAATATCTTTTCACTGTCGGCAGCACTTCCGCGTCCCAAACGATCAAGGTCAATGCACAGTACAGCATCATATAAATGCTTAGGGATATTGTCAAGAAGCTTTAACATCTCGGTGCGGTTGAATAGAAGTCCGCCGCTTATAACTTCCTCAAAGATGTCGATAACGGTAAGATTATTCTCTTGTGCATAATCTAAAAGTATTTCCTTGTGCCGTTCAAGCGTTTCATGCGGATTGTTTTCATCAGCTCTGGATTTTCTTAGGTAAATTGCTACATTCATAAAAAATAACACTCCTTTTCTTGCATTTTAAGAAGTGCTATGATATAATACCTATTGTGATTTGGGTATGTTATATCATAACATATTCTCTTTCCCTCGGCTGTTGGCGCAGCTGGGGGATTTTTTTATTTTATTTGCGACAAACCTTACAAGGTTCTCTGCCTTCTGCAAGAGCCTGTTCAAAAGTTATTTCATGTCCATTGCCTTTCAGTGTAGGGCAATCCTGATAGTGATACTTTGTCCCGGTATCACCTACCCAGACGGCTTCAGCGTCAGCATAATTTGTAGGCTCAGTATGTTCCGGTTCAATATATTCTTCTGATGCTGTAATAATAACTGTTCTGGTATAATCATCCCATGCCACATCACATTCAAATGCTTCAGATATAGCGCGCACAGGCACAAGAGTTCTGTCATTAATAATTTGTGCCGGAACGTCAATTTCAATCTCGGTATCATTTTTAAACAAAATATTGTTTCCAATCTGTAATGATATAACATCATCATATCTGTAAGCTGTTACTGTTTGTATATCACCGTTCCAATAGACCTCTGCACCGAGTGTTTCAAAAATTGCTCTTAATGGCACAAGTGTTCTGCCATCTTGTATTACGGGTGCTTGGTCAAATTCAATAGCCTGACCGTTATATGTAACACTGATTTCATTGTCTGCCATTACTCCAAAAGTGACACTCAAAGCAAGAATAGCAGATAATATTGTTGATATAATTTTTTTCATAAGTGATTTCTCCTCAATCAAGCCTTTCGCCGCAATAGGGGCAAAAATGCTTTTCTTTATTTTCTGTATGTTCTTCTTTTTCCTGTTCTATTTGCTCCATAAATCCGGCTGAAATAATTCCTGTCGGAACAGCTACAAGACCTATGCCTAATAACGCAATTACAGAGCTGAGGACCTTACCGCAAGCAGTTATCGGATATATATCACCGTAGCCGACTGTTGTAAAGGTTGCAATCGCCCACCATAAGCCTGAAAAAGCGTTTATAAAGACATCTGGCTGCGCAGGATTTTCGATATTATACATAATTACTGATGATATTAACATTAGCAGAGCTACTACAAAGACAGAAGAAATCAATTGATTAGATTTATTCTTCAGAACCGATGTCACAACTGACAACGCATTTGTATATCTGCTGACTTTAAAAATTCTAAGTAATCTAATCATGCGCAATATACGCAAAGCTCTTAAATCAATCGGTATAAGCAGCGGCGCATAGAACGGAAGTATAGCAAATAAATCAATCAGAGCCATAAAAGAAAATATATATCTGACTCTTGATACAAATTTTCCGTATTGTGGGTATAGCATATCAGATGTCCATAAACGGAGGATGTATTCTATAGTGAAAATAATTATAGAGAATACTTCCAATCTGCGCGATATGTATTTTATATAATAGGGAAGTGTAAAGGTATCAGCAATAACCAGCACAACATTTAACATAATCAGAGTTATAATGAAAATATCAAATATTTTGCTCGCTTTGTCATCATCAGCAGCAGTTTGTATTATTTCAAAGACACGGTGTTTTATTTTATGCATAATAGAATCCATAAAAAATCATTTCCTCCCTTTATGTATAATATATTAAAATTTTATATACAATTCCACAGAATGGAAAAGCAAACTTTATTTTATATTTATACGGCTTCTTGCTATATCTTGCTTTAATTCTTCGATAATATCGTTGGAAATGGTCTTTTCTTGTGAATATTTTTCTGATTTGAGCATATGCTTCATTTCGCCCCGGATTTCAGATCTATCTATTTCATCAAGTGATTTATACATCTGTATTCCAATATCATCAGTTAAATTTTCTGCTTCTTGCTGAGGCTCTTTCCCGAAAATAAGATAATCAGCAGAGACATTTAATGCTTGAGCAATTTTGATAATAGCTGATACTTGAGGATCTTTAGAGTCACCGCTCAAAATTTTATTGAGAGTACCTAACGGGATTTTTGTAACATCAGAAAGCTTACTGTTTGTTAGTTTTTGCTTCTTTTTTTCATCTTTTATTCTTTTCAACATATTAGAAAGTTCAAACATAATCTCACCTCTTGAAAACATTATACAATATACAATCCATATTGTCAATAAAATATTTCCGTAAACGGTAAAATAGGAAAAAGAATTAGTAAATTTATATAAAAGTAAAGCGACAGACTTAGACATATTTAACAACATTACCGTAAAAGGTAAAAATATTTCCAAAAACTGTTGACATTTACCTTAAAAGGGTGTAATATGACAACATAATAACCGTTAAAGGTAAAAAGTGAGGTGTAATTAAAAAATGTTAAACAATCTAAAAGCCGAATATACAAGGAAAGGGATTGAACCGTATAAGGGTGTAATGAGTGCTTTGGGATGCTCAGAAAAGACGGCGCGTAACAAATTGAATGGTATAACAGCTGTAACAGTCCCAGAAGCGTGTAAAATAGTCGAATATACTTTTAAGGGTGAAGGACTTTCTATTGAATATTTATTTGAAGATAACGAAGTGAAGGAATCAGCATAATGCGGCGGAAGAAGAAAGTGAGAAAATGGAAGATAAGAATATAGTAAAAATTACTGCGACGTATTTAGCTGATTGCTTCCGAACATTGGAGCAGGGTAATTCAAAAGTTTTGTCAATGAAATCAACTCTTCTTTTGAGATTTGCCCGTTAGGGTGATTATATTGTATCACATTTCTATGGCTCTAACAATACGAGAAACGAAAATAAAACAGCATAGGACAAAATCAGCAATACATAAGGTAAATTTAGGAGGTGTTTTATATGGCAAGAAAACAACCGACAGTTCATGTAGAGGTGGTTGGAAGTGTAAGAGACAGACCGATGTATGAACGTGTGATGCACTGGAAGCCTCACATTGAGAGAATTTATGAAGCGTTAGGTTATGGAAAGGTCGAGGTTCAACCTACTCAATCAGCTATTGATGAATGGGAAGAACTGAACAAGAAAGAACAAATCGGGGCGTAAGCCCCATGTAATAGGACAAGTTGGTAATGCACGGGTGTAGGAGGAATAACAGATGAAGTACATATTAAGGCGGCGATGCCGTAGGAAGCGCACCGGGCAGCGTTCCGGCGGCGAGGAGTTTATGCGTCGGTACCGGGAAATGACGGCGGACATGGAGCCACCGGTGCGGCGGCAGGATATTACAGTAAAAGGCGTAGGCAGTTTCAGTCTGCG
>JALEPO010000139.1 GCA_022768695.1 Clostridia bacterium | reverse complement strand
ACAGGGTATTGCTTCGTTAAGAATCACACAACAGCCGACAACTGAATATAAGTACGGCGAAACGCTTGATTTAAGCAATTTAGAGGTAACTGTAACATATTCAGAGGGCGGCGGTTCGGCTTACGTCCGATACGGCGATGACGGCTGGAATACGCTTGGTCTTAAGATTGACGAGGCAAGTCTGGATCATGGTGATCCACTTAAGATTGCACACACAGGAAAAAAGATTAAGGTTACAACAAGTGATGGCTCAAAATATGCTGAAACTGAAGGACTTACAGTAAATCCGCGTACATTGTACATCAAAGCTACATCGGACCCAGTTACAAAAACATATGACGGCACAACTGCTGTAGACCAGACAATCACTCTGGCTATTGCTGATGAGGATTCATATGACGGTACATACTATGACGGCTTGCTGTCAGCAGACCGTGCTTACACACTAAGCAACGCAACTCCGTCATACACATATAATGATAAAAATGTCGGAACAGGCATAGCATTGACAAGGGGCGAAAACGTAACGCTTGTTGGCACAAATGCAGGCGAATATGAGCTTACATTCCAGTCACTGACAGGTGCGATTACAGCTAAGGACGTTACTTTGACACCGAATGTTGGTGAAACAATCTATGCAGACAAGTTTGCGACAGCAGGTTACGATGTGGCAAGTACACATGCTTCAAACAGCGTAACAACAAGCGGATTTGTTACAGGTGAAGATGCTAAGTATGACTTGTCATACACATTGAAGCTTACAGCTGATGAGTTAAAGAGTGCAGGCACTGTTTCAGTTCCTGTTCAGATAAGTGGAGCAGATAACGCAAGCTATGTAAAGAGCGTAACAGCTAAAGACGCTACAAATTATCCGCTTACAAACTACAACTTCCAGTGGCAGGATGCAAGCGTAGCAATAACTGCAAATGCTATGACAGGAATTGCAGTAAAAACAGATCCTACAGACCTTGCAAATGATAAGGTATACGGTGACGGAATCGCTCTTGATAACATGGTTGTAACTGCTACATATACAGACGGTTCAAAACATGACTTCACTTACAGCGCAACAACTGGTTCAGAGTGGGCAAACGAAGGCTTCACTGTTGCAATAGAGGGCGGCGGAGACCTTACTAAGCTTGTAACAGACAATAGCGGCAAGCATATTGTTGTTAGCAAGACAGGTGTAGGCGCTGCAAGTACAAACGGTACACTTACAGTAAATCAGAAGCCTTTGACACTTACAGCAACAGCTACAAAGGAAAATCTTACAAGAGAATACAACTCTTTGACATCAGCAGATGAAACAAAGATTACTCTTGGAGTAGATGGCTCAACTCCTCTTGTAACCGGCGATTCCATTGATTATGGTACATTCACAGCCGATTATTACAGTGGTGATAACAAGGATAAGAATGTAGCAGACAATAAGACAGTTAAGGTTTCAAACATCACACCTACAATTAAGAATAGTGACAACGTTGATGTAACAAATCAATATGATATTACTCAGCCGTCAACACTGACAGGTGAGATTAAGGCGAAAGAAATCAAGGTAACAGGTACAGGTGTTCCTAATATTCTTACAGGAGCATCAGAGCTTACAAAGAATGTAACAACTTCATATACAAACGGTGCTATATATGCAGGTGATGACGTAACAGTTCCTATAACAGCTACATATCCTGATTCGCTGCAGGATGGAACTAACAGAAGAACTGAAAAGACAGTTACATTCAGTATTGGTACTATAACAGGTGCAGATAAGGATAACTATTCATTCACTCTTGATCCTTCAACAGGTAAAGGTTGGGTTGTAGATAACCTTATCGACAAGATAACAGTAACACCTCCGAATGATACTGAATATGAACATGGTGACAAACTTGATTTGACAGGTATGGTAATTGCTGTTGAATATCAGAACGCTATTGACAACAATACATATACATATGTAAGCGGCGACAACTGGACAGATAAGAGCGGCACTACTGTTACAACAACAGATCTTCCTGTAAGCTTCGTGCTTGTAAAGGATGGTGCTGAAACAGCCGTAGCATCTGCAACAAAGCAGCTGAGACGTGATGACAATGGTCCAACATCAAAGCTTGTTATTAAGGGTGACGATATAACAAACGAGGACAATGGCGGAAGTCCGATTAATATCACTGTAGGTACAAAGGAAATCACTACAGTTACTCCTGGATATACTCCTCCGACTACAGCTGCTCCGTCAAAGACGTATGATGGCACTACTAAAGTACCGGATAATAGCTTCGTCTACTACTCAGATGACATTCTGGACGATGATAAGGATGAAGTACAATCGCTTCTTGGCGCAACAGCGGAGTATGCCCAAAAGGATGCATCTTATGAGGCTGACGGCATAACTTTGAAGGATATTCCGATTAACTTCTCAACTCCGACATTGAGCACAAATGACAACTATACTCTTGCAAACAATGCAACTATAGATACTTCTGGTAACCTTAAAGGTACAATCAGCAAGGCAACGCTTACAATCACTATCTCAAGCGTTCCGTCGATAACTGTTGGTCAGAATGCAGAGGTTACTCTGACAAAGGATACGCACTATACACAGAGCGGTGAAGTAACTGTTAACGGTGTAAAGGAAACTGTTGATGTAGCCGTAAAGGGTACATATACTGATAACAACACTCCTGCAAATGGAACGGCAGCAGTAACTTATACAACTGACCCGACAACGCTTACCAACTATAATATCATCTTGTCAGGTACAGATACTACGGGTACTGTAAGCAAGAAGGCTGTAACAGGTATAACAGTTACCCCACCGAGTGATACTTCATATGAGCACGGCGATGATCTTGCTCTTGACGGTATGACAATTACTGTTAAGTACGCTGAGGACGACAGCGACAACAGAACATACGAGTTCACGAACGGTAAGTGGCACGAAACAACAGGCGGCACAGATACAGAGCTGACAGGTATTCCTGAGGATGTAACAATCAAATGGAACGGCACAGCAACAGCTGTAGCAGACGGCGCTAAGCTTCGTCTTGACGACACAGACAAGGGCTACACTGTTGACGTCAATAATAAGAAAGCTGCAATCAGTGTTGCTCCGTCAGC
>JALEPO010000155.1 GCA_022768695.1 Clostridia bacterium | reverse complement strand
CATTTTCAGTTGCAATGATTTTTGTTACATCTACAGTGCTTATATCAACGTTGTTGTTTTCCTGTCCTACACCATCAGCATTATACGCTGTTTCAGGTACAACCGTAAGGAACTGATCGTTGTCTGTATCAGTTGCCGCTGCAACATTTTCTGTCTGTTCAAATGTAGCAATCTTATTGCCGTCACCGTCAACAATATCTACCTGCAAGGTAATATCCTTTGCTTCAGATGTTTCATTTCTTACCTCTGCTTCAACTGTAATATCAGCCGAATTGGCACGGAAATCAAAATTGCTTCCGTATATGTAGTTACCCATTGTTTTCAGATTGTTATACAATGGAAGTGTCTGATAAATCTTATCCTTTGCGTACAAAATCACATTTCCGGTAAGACCGCCCTGGATTTCATTAAATTCCTTTGTGTTCCACTCGAACGTATCTCCCGACTGTCCTCCAGGAGTTTGTCCCGGAATTGTTTCTCTGGTTCCGTATGCCCACCGGAAATCGTTGTTAATACCTCTTGCACCCATATTATCTGTTGCTACGGCAATGACATTCTCCTGACCTACATTTACATAATCAGTAATATCAAAGCCTATCGGCGCAATACCTGCCTCGTAGTAGCCTACCATCGTTCCGTTTACATACAGATAAACTGATTGTCTTACAGCTTCAAACTCAAGGAACAATTTTTTTCCTGCGTCAGTTGCCGGAATAGTTATGTTCTTTCTGTAAAACATAAAACCGCGGTAAAGACCTCCTTCTCCGTCTACAACACCGACTCCGTCAAAGGAATCTTCAGCGTTTACAGGATGCGGAACAGATACTGTTGTCCAATCACTGTCGTCATAATCTACCTCGTAGAATTTCTTTCCGTTTGCGTCCAACACTGAAGCGGTTGCTGTTTCCAAAGAGAATGACGGATTGTTGTCTTTATCCATCGTTTCCTCTTTTGCTTTTGTGAATTTCCAGTCCATGTTCATATTATATGTAACCGCCGGACTTTCCAGCTCTGTATATTCAGCAGGGTCACCGTTTCCCTCTGCAAATACAGGAACTGACGCTAAAGATAATACCATTTGTATTACCAAAAGCAGTGAACAAAAAATGCTTAGTTTTTTCTTCATTCTTTCTCCTCCTTCTAAATTCAGTTTAAATAACCGATATTTGCTTATTTAATTATAACATATTTTTTTCTTTTAGTCCTTGCAATAGTTGCTTAAGTTATTGCAAAAATTGCTTTTTTTATGATTTATTGTACACGATATAGTATTTCGCAATCTATATATGATATTTTGCACAAAAAAATCTGACGGAAATATTCCGTCAGATCTAAAATTTCAATATTTAATTACTTTGAAAGGTTAGCCTTTAGCTTAGCAAGCTCGTCAGCCATTTCCTTAGGAAGCTTATCGCCGAACTGTGCAAAATATTCTTCGATATTTGCTACATCTTCAAGCCATACATCCTTGTCAATTGTCAAAAGACCATTAATATCAACGTTTTCGTCCTCAAGACCTGTCAAATCAATATCCTCAGGCTTCGGAACATAACCGATAGCAACCTCATCAGCGTCAACCTTACCTGCACATCTGTCAAGAATCCACAGAAGAACACGCATATTGTCACCAAATCCAGGCCACATAAAGTTACCATCGTCATCTTTTCTGAACCAGTTGACATGGAAAATCTTAGGAGCCTTATCGCCAAGCTTCTTACCCATTTCCAACCAATGTCCCCAATATGTTGCCATGTTGTATCCAACGAAAGGCTTCATAGCCATCGGGTCACGTCTTACAACACCTACTGCACCGGCTGCTGCTGCTGTTGTTTCTGATGCCATTGTAGCACCAACGAATGTACCGTGCTGCCAATCTCTTGACTGATATACAAGTGGAGCACACTTAGCACGTCTGCCGCCGAATACGATAGCATCTACAGGAACACCCTGCGGATTTTCAAATTCAGGTGAGATACATGGGCAGTTTATAGCAGGAGCTGTAAATCTTGAGTTAGGATGAGCAAGCTTATTGCCTTCAGCTGTATATTCAACGCCGTTTACCTTAGCACCCTTCCATTCTGTAGCATTTACAGGAGGATTCTTATCAAGACCTTCCCACCAAACTGTCATATCATCATTGTTAATAGCAACATTAGTGAAGATTGTATTTTTCTTTGTTGACTCAAGAGCATTAAAGTTTGTTTTTACTGATGTACCCGGTGCAACACCGAAGAAACCTGCCTCAGGATTGATAGCATATAGTCTGCCGTCAGGACCGATATTAAGCCATGAAATATCATCACCAACAGTCCAAACCTTATAACCCTGATTCTTTAAATATTCCGGCGGAATAAGCATAGCAAGGTTTGTCTTACCACAAGCTGACGGGAATGCAGCACAGATATACTTAACCTCGCCCTGCGGATTTTCAAGACCAAGAATAAGCATATGCTCAGCCATCCATCCCTGATTCTTACCAAGATATGATGCGATTCTTAAAGCAAAACACTTCTTGCCAAGAAGAACATTACCGCCGTAAGCTGAGTTGATTGACCAGATTGTGTTATCCTGCGGGAACTGCACGATATATCTGTCATCCGGATTTACATCTTTCTTTGCATGTAGGCACTTAATAAATTCAGCATCCTCTGCTGTACCTAACTGATCAAGAACCTTCTGACCAATTCTTGTCATAATTGCCATGTTCAATACAACGTAGATACTATCTGTAAGCTCAATACCAATCTTTGAGAAAGGTGAACCTACAGGACCCATTGAATAAGGGATAACATACATTGTTCTGCCCTTCATTGAACCATTGTACAAAGCCTTTAGCTTTGCATACATTTCATCAGGAGCCATCCAGTTATTTATAGGACCAGCTTCTTCTTCTGTCGGAGTACAGATAAATGTTCTGTCTTCTACACGAGCAACGTCATTCTCTGCTGTTCTGTGATAGTAACATCCGGGAAGCTTTTCCTCGTTTAGCTTAATCATTTCGCCGGTTGCAACAGCTTCCTCTCTTAAAGCATCCAACTGTGCTTCTTCGCCTGTGATAAGCACGATTTTTTCGGGCTGACACATAGCTGCCATTTCGTCAAGCCAAGCTTGAGCAGTCTTGTTCTCTAACATAGTTTTTTCCTCCAATGCTTTTATTTACAGTGTTAAAAAAATAGTTTGTTTTACTTTATAAAACTTACGTTGTTATTATATCATATTTTTTTTCATATTGGAATAATTTATGCCAAAAAAAATTTTTTTTAGGAGATAATTCCTAATTGACAAGAAAATCAATCTATAATATAATAATATTGCACAAAAATTATGAACATTTTTTGAATTTTTAAAATATATATGTAGTAGTATTATCCTATACTACTACATATTGTATAAAGGACCGTGATATTTATGAAAGAGAAAATCTACACAATACCCGTAAACGAAGCATACGGCATCGACTGCGAATGTCCGCTCTGCCACCTCGAAAAACAACTTGAAACAGAGGCGATTGACTACGCTTTAGGCGCCGCTATGATGGAGCCTGATTATCGTACTGAATCCAACGAGAAGGGTTACTGCAACAAGCATTACAGAGAAATGTTCAAGCGTCCTAATAAGCTCAGTCTTGCTCTTGTGCTTGATACTCATCTTGAAGAAATCAGAAAAAAGCTTGATAAATTCGAAAAAAATGCAAATTCTCTTAAAAAAAGCGACGGCGGATTATTTAAAAAGAGCGGTGCGGCGGAACTTTCAGCAAAAATTTCCAACACACTCTCAAATACAGAATCCGGCTGTATGATATGTGAAAAAATCAACAAAACCATGGAACGTTATGTCGATGTTCTTCTTTATATGTGGGCTAACGATGATACATTCAAAGAAAAATTCGATAAATCAAAGGGAGTTTGCTTAAAGCATTCAAAAATGCTTCTTGATATGTCAACAAAATCACTGAATGACGCTAAGGCGGCTCAGTTTATTGCCGCACTGTATAAAAAGCAAAAATCAGAGCTTGCGCGAATACAGGATGATATACATAAATTTACACTGAAATTTGATTACCGTAACAAGGATATGCCCTGGGGCACGGCTCAGGAC
>JALEPO010000053.1 GCA_022768695.1 Clostridia bacterium | reverse complement strand
CTCGTCGGCGTACATGGGTACGGTAGAGTTTATTTTCGTGAAAAGTGCATATTAAAGCCATTTTTTTGGAGAATGGCTTTAATAATTGTCAAAACACTATATTGCGGTTTCAAACATGAAATAAATCTAATTTGCACGGTCTGGGCAATTTGTCGACAATCTCAGGCTCTCTTTCAAAAGACAGAGAGCCTCTATACTAATCATTTTCTCGGAATCTTATATCAGTGTATGAACGAATAATTTCCAAGCAGCGTTTTGTATCCAGTCCTGCTGTATTAATACAAATATCATAATGCGTCGGATCTGACCATACCATTCCTGTATTATGAAAATAATAGTCACCTCGGGTTTTATTCATTGAATGAATAAGACTCTTGGCATCCTCGGGATTAAGCTCATACAACCGTATAACTCTGCGCATACATTCCCGCAAAGGCGCATACAGATAAATTCTAACCACGTTATCCATATCGCGCAGTACATAATCCGCACAGCGACCGACTATTACACAGCTTTCCTTCTCAGCAATAGCTTTTATTGTTCTTGCCTGCTGCCGGAAAAGCTCGTCCGCTTCTTCAAAAGAGGCCTTGTGTATACTTTCATCATCACCGGAATAAAGCTCGCTTTCATCTCCGTGCGAAATTTCAAAAATTTCACGTCCGTAGTAATTAATCCCCATCGATTTTGCCAACGCTTTGCCTATCTCTTTTCCGCCGCTTCCGTAGCTTCTTGCAATGGTAATAATTTGCTTCATAATATACACACTCCCTTTCTTTGACTGTATATTATATATACCACATTTTTTTATATTTTAAACATCATAATTGTCCATGAAATTATAGTTTTTCTTTTCATCATGATAGCCTATTATCGTTTTTAGATTTATATCTTGAACGCTGTTAAAAATATTCATATCAATATATGGACTCGTCTGACGGAATTTTTTAATCAGTTCTTTCATTTCCTGACGTTTTGAAGAGCTTATGCCATCATCTGTGACTGTACAGCTTTCACTGAACCGGCAGGCGCATTGAATAAATTTCAGTTCATGCCTTTTTGCCCATGCTATTATATTTTTTTCCTTTATCATGTACATAGGTCTTATCAGCTCCATACCCTCATGAGCAGAGCTTCGCAGCTTAGGCATCATTGTCTGTATCTGAGCGCCGTATAGCATTCCCATTAAAATAGTTTCAATAACGTCATCAAAATGATGTCCCAGCGCAATTTTGTTGCAGCCAAGCCTTTTTGCTTCACTGTACAAGCATCCTCTCCGCATTCTCGCGCAAAGCGAACACGGATTTCTATGTACATTTTCAACAGAGCTGAATACATCAGTGTTAAATATGCGCACAGGGATATTCAAAGTGCTGGCATTTTCGATAATTCTGCGGCGGTTTTCCGCGTTGTAGCCCGGATCCATAACTATATATTCAGCATCAAAGCGATTGTCGCCATGTCGCTTATATTCCTGCATACATTTAGCCATCAGCATTGAATCCTTGCCTCCGGATATACATACAGCTATCCTATCGCCTTCCTTAATCATTTTATATTTTTCAACGCCCTCAAGAAATTTACGCCATATTGATTTGCGGTAAGTTGTTATAATACTTCTTTCCGCCTCTCTGCATTTTTCCATCACTGACACCCCGTATATATTTTTATGTATTATATCATTTTAAAATATATTTTGTCAACATCCGCACTTTGCTCTATATATAAAAAGTCACTGTTGCTGTTAAGAAACAGTACTTTTCCCAACAGCAGCAGTGACTCTTATATCCCCTTTTATCTATTACTTGGTTAATGCTTTAAAATCGTCCTTAAGATGACCGTATAACGAATTATACACTGCGTAGAATTTCTTGTACGCTTCCTCGTTGTCCTTATCCGGAGCACAGGTCTTATCAATTTTTATAGCCGTATCACAGGCACTCTCAACGCTGCCGTAAATACCCGCTCCGACAGAAGCAAGAATTGCAACACCAAGCGCCGGTCCCTCCTTTGATGACACAGTTTTTACATCACATCCGTACAAATCAGCAAGCATATGACGCCACAGTGTGCTTGTGCCGCCGCCTCCGCAAGCCATCATTTCATCAACGGTTGTACCCATTTCATTGAGTATATCATTACAGTTTTTAAGAGAATATGCCACACCCTCCATAACGGCGCGAATCATATCAGCCTTTGTGTGGATTGCTGACAAACCGAAGAATACACCGCGGCAGTCAGGATCAAGATGAGGAGTTCTCTCACCCATCAGATATGGAAGATAAATAAGACGATTGCTGCCCACAGGGATTTGTTCAGCAGCCTTATCCATAAGGTAATACGGGTCAACACCCTCTTTTTCAGCCTTTTCCATAAAATCGCCGCAGAAATTATCTCTGAACCATTTAAGCGACAGCCCTGCCGCCTGCGTAACACCCATGATATGCCAGCATCCCGGCACTGCACAGCAGAAAGTATGTACGCGTCCCTTAGGGTCAATTGAAACCTTGTCTGTATGTGCAAATACAACACCGCTTGTACCAATGGTTGTAAATGCTCTGCCCTCCTTTACTACACCTGTTCCCACAGCCGCAGCCGCATTATCGCCCGCACCGCCTACGACAACAGTGTTTTCCGAAAGTCCTGTCATTTCCGCTGTTTCTTTAGTTATTGTTCCCGTAACCTCAGGTGATTCATACATTTTCGGTAAAAGTGCCTTGTCTATATCAAGCTTTTCAAGTACCTCGTCCGACCAGCAGCGATTCGGAATATCCATCAGCTGCATACCGCTCGCATCCGAAACCTCGGTTGCAAATTCACCTGTCAGAACATATCTTATGTAATCCTTCGGCAAAAGAATATGATTACATTTTGCATATATTTCCGGCTCATTTTCACGAACCCATAAAATCTTTGAAGCCGTAAAGCCTGTAAGCGCAGGATTTGCGGTAATTTCAATCAGTCTTTCTGCGCCGATTTTCTCAGTAATCTCCTCACACTGCTTTGATGTTCTCTGGTCGCACCATATAATCGACGGACGCAGAACCTCGCCGTTTTCGTCAAGCATAACAAGACCATGCATCTGTCCCGAAAGACCTATACCCGCAATGTCCTCCGCATTTACGCCCGACTTTGATACAACGTTCTTAATTGTGTTAAGCACAGCGTCCCGCCAGTCCTGCGGATTTTGCTCTGCCCAGCCGTTCTGCGGCTGATACATCGGGTACTCCTGCGATGACGAGCATATCACACTGAATTTCTCGTCAAACATAACAGTTTTCGTGGCGGATGTTCCAATATCGATACCTATTAAATATTTCATAACTTTCAGTTACTCCCTTCTGAATATTAATTTAATACTACTAAAATTTTGGGTATTAGTCAAGATAATTTTGTGTTTTTTGTTGGGAATATATTGACATTATTTTCATGGGATGTTATTATGAGTATAGCAAAAAAACAGCAGAATAATACAGAAAGGTATGGTGTAAATTATGCAAAATATTCCAAAGGTTAAATTGGGTATAGTGGCAGTAAGCCGCGACTGTTTCCCTGAAAGTCTTTCGGTAAACAGAAGAAAGGCGCTTGTAGAGGCTTACTCAAAAAAATACAATGCGGAGGACATTTATGAATGTCCGATTTGTATAGTTGAAAGCGAAATACATATGAAGCAAGCTCTTGAGGACATCAAGAATGCCGGATGTAATGCATTATGCGTATATCTTGGCAATTTTGGTCCTGAAATTTCCGAAACGATGCTCGCTCAGCAGTTTGACGGTCCAAAGATGTTCGTTGCTGCAGCCGAGGAAAATATCGGCACATTATCAGACGACAGAGGCGACGCATACTGCGGCATGCTTAACGCAAGCTACAACTTAAAGCTAAGAGGAGTAAAGGCTTATATCCCTGAATATCCTGTCGGCACTGCCGAGGAATGCGCGGATATGATTAATGAATTTCTTCCTGTTGCAAGAGCGGTAATCGGACTTTCGGATTTAAAAATAATTTCATTCGGTCCTCGTCCGCTTAATTTCCTTGCCTGCAATGCTCCTATCTATCAGCTTTATCAGTTAGGTGTTGAAATTGAGGAAAACTCAGAGCTTGATTTATTTGAAGCGTTCAACAAGCACGATGGCGATGAAAGAATACCGTCAGTTGTTGCTGACATGGAAAAAGAGCTTGGCGAGGGCAACAAGAAGCCTGAAATTCTTGCAAAGCTTGCACAGTATGAATTGACTCTTCTTGACTGGATTGAAGCGCACAAGGGTTCAAAGAAATATGTGGCAATTGCAGGAAAATGCTGGCCGGCATTCCAGACACAGTTTGGATTTGTTCCGTGCTATGTAAACAGCCGCTTAACAGGACGCGGTATTCCTGTATCATGCGAGGTTGATATTTACGGTGCTTTAAGCGAGTACATAGGAACCTGCGTATCAGAGGATGCCGTAACGCTGCTTGATATAAACAATTCAGTTCCAAAGGATATGTTCGATGCTGATATAGACGGTAAGTTTAATTATACTCATAAGGATACATTCATGGGCTTCCACTGCGGAAACACCTGCTCATCAAAGCTTGCAGCCTGCTCAATGAAGTATCAGAAAATTATGGCAAGAAGTCTGCCTGTTGAGGTTACAAACGGTACTCTTGAGGGCGATATTGCACCGGGTAATATTACATTCTTCCGTTTGCAGTCAACCTCCGACGCAAAGCTTCGCGGATATATTGCAAACGGCGAGGTTCTGCCTGTTGCAACACGTTCATTCGGTTCAATAGGTGTGTTTGCAATTCCTGAAATGGGACGTTTCTATCGTCATGTACTGATTGAAAAGAATTATCCTCATCACGGCGCAGTTGCATTTGGCCATCATGCAAAAGCATTGTATGAAGTGTTTAAATATGTTGGTGTGCCTGTTGAAGAAATTGGCTTCAATCAGCCAAAGGGCATGCTTTATAAAACCGAAAATCCATTTGCTTAATATTAATATATAAAGTAGAACCGGTTACATTTTGTAACCGGTTCTATTATGATTTTCTGCCTTGAACTATACCGTTAAATTCATTAAATAACGTACCTTCTGTTTTTCGTGATGATATTGTTACACCATAATCTGTAAAGTACAGCTCCATTGTAACAGAGCCTGTAAACTCGCCTGTAAGACGGCTTTTAATCATAAGCATATTGTCATTCCATGCGCCGCTTGTTATTGCTTCGCAGTTATAATACGGGAATTTATCATTGCAAAATCCGCCTGTTGAAAATTTAAGCTTATGACAGCCTGTCAGATTAGTATATTCAATGCTTCCTCCATGTTTATCCGAAATTACATAAAGCTCAGATAATCCCATTCCATTCTTTGAAAATACATACCTTCCCTCAAAATCCTTACCATACCCGTTTACCGGATTTATTTTTCTGCTGCTGAGTATTTCTGCTAATTCCTCACTATTCCCTGTTATTTTTTTATCAAGCGCAAAATAAATTTCATTCCAAAAGATATCAAGAATTGCCTGAACTCCTCCCTGATACCCGAGTGTATCGGCAGTTGTCACCATTACAAAATCCTTATCCGGCAGACAAAGCGCAAGCTGTCCCCCTATTCCGTAAAACATAAATCCATTATTGCGTGTACGCCAAAACTGCATACCATATCCCTGCTTTTCATCGGTAAATCCCCCCCGCACACAGGTTGCCGAAAGAAATGATGTCGCTTCCTTTATAAAATCACCGTCCATAAGCTGCTTGCCGCAATGCTTTCCGCCGTTCATCACAAAATTTGCGGTTTTAGCCAAATCCATAGCTGTTGCCATCAATCCCGAACCGCCTATGCTTACTCCCCAATTATCCTTTAAGCAATATGCTCCCTTTGAAAATCCTATTTCGTCAAGAAAACGTGTCCTGAGGTAGTCAAGAAATGTCATGCCGGTAATTTTTTCAACTAATCCGCAAAGCACATGAGAGGCAGAGGTATCATAAGAAAACACAGTCCCCGGCTCATGAGTAGGCTCTGTTATAAAATAGCTTTCTACCCAATTCTTTGAAAAATCAAGCTTATATGTAGTCCGTTCATGCGGAGTGCGCATCATGAGCATATTGCGTATTGTTGTTCTTTTTGTGTATTCATAATCGGAAGAATATTCAGGAAAATAAGACGTTATTGGTGCATCAAGATTTATGCGTCCCTCCTCCGCAAGACACCCTATTGCCAGTCCTACAAAGCTTTTTGTCACCGAAAACATTCTATGCAGACTGTCACAGCCATACGGCTCATAATAGCTTTCAAGCAACACCTTTCCATAACGCATCATAATTACACTGTGCATATCAAAATCCAAAGAATCAAGCCTGCTAAAAAACCGGCAAATCGACTCCTCCGATACACCCGCCATTGCGGGATTTTCAAACCTTTCCATAATATCCGTTCCTTTCCTGCACAAAACAAAAAAGACGACATAAAATTCGTCCTTCTTGTTTATTTCAAATAAAATTTAAAAGAGAGAGCTTATTCATACTGAGTTGCCAAAATAAGAAACGGTCCTACGCCCTTAAAATCATTATTTCTTATAGGCTCACTAAAATAATAATCAAGTGTCCCGTCACGTCTTGGGTTGTCGGCAGCACCAAGTCCTGCCACAGCACAGCCCATTGTTATATCAACTCTTTCATCTGTTTCCTTAACAAAAACATTCAATATACCTTCTACGGCCTTATCAAGATACGGTCTGTATTTTCCACCGTCAATATATCCCATTCTGATTGCCTTTTCAAGAGAATATGCAAACATACATGTACAGGTTGATTCCTGATAATTATCGCTTCTGCGGTTATCAAGCACCTGATACCATACGCCGTCCTCATCCTGATATTTAACAACATTACCGATAGCCTTATTGAACAAATCAATAAGAGTCTGTCTGCCCGAATGAGCCTCGGGAAGAAAATCAAGCGCATCAAGAAGCGCCATACAGAACCAACCTACAGATCTGCCCCACACATTCAAGGAACGTCCTGTATTTTTATCCGCCCAGAATATTTCCTTAGATTCGTCACAAGCATGAGCATAAAGTCCGCAGCGCGGTTCATATGTAAGTCTTTCAGCATTGACAAACTGCATAACAACATCATCAAATTTTTCCGGATGATTAAATTCCTTCGCGTACTGCGCACTGAAGGGCTCACCCATAAAAAGTCCGTCAAGCCATACCTGATTAGGATAAATCTGCTTATGCCAGAAGGTTCCCGAAGGAGTTCTCGGCTGAATTTCAAACTGACTTGCTAAAAGCTCAATCGCTTTTTTATATTTTTCTTCTCCTGTTTCATGATACAGGTAGAAAAGATTTTTACCGTTATTTATATGGTCAATATTTCTTACCTGCGGGTCATATGTCTTTATTGCCCCATCTTCGGTAACGAAATAATCCATACTATTCTTTATATAATCGTAATATTTTTTATCTCCGCATTCCTTATAAACAGCCTCAAAGCCTTTCAGACAAAGACCTGCGTCATACTGCCATTTTTTTGACAATATTTCCCCGAAGTCTGCCATTATAGTATCACATAATTTCTTTGCTAAGGGCATCAATTTTTTTGCCATGATAATTACCAAGCCTTTCCACCCGCAAGCTAAAATAAAATCTTTTGAAACAGGCGTATTACGGGCAAAACAGCACCTGTTTGGTGTAATCGACAATCACTTATCGAACAATAATATTATATCAGAATTATTCTGAAATTGATATGTTTTTTTTGCTATAATCTACAGATTTTTAGATATGTTTTTTTATTTTCTTGTAAAATTGCCTCTGTTATTTTATAATTAATGTAGAAATTTTAGCAGAAAGGATTTACATATAATGGATAATGTACAGAAATGGGCTTATCAACTAAAAGCCAAAGAAATGGTAGAAATACTGAACTCAAAAAATTTCAACGCAATTTATGCAGAGGATGCCGAGGATGCGAAAAGAATATTTCTTGAGCTTATGCCGGAGGGTGCAAGCGTCTGTGTAGGCGGTTCAGTTACTCTTAAGCAGACAGGAATTATGGACGAAATAGAAAGCGGAAGATACAATTTCTATGACCGTTTCCACTGTGAAAGCGTCGCAGCGATGCATGACGTATACCGCGAGAGCTACAAAGCGGATTACATGGTTTCAAGCTCAAATGCCATAACAAAAGAAGGTCAGCTTGTAAATATAGACTGTGTAGGCAACCGCGCAAGTCAGATTGCTTTTGGCCCTAAAAAGGTTATAATCGTTGCAGGTGTAAACAAAATTGTTGACACTATGGAGGACGGTATAAAACGCGCAAAATCTATAGCGCCGTTAAATTCAAAAAGAATACGCCATAAAACGCCGTGCGCAACCGATGACTGCTGTACCTGTTCAAATTGTGAAGGACAGCCGAGAATGTGCAACTTCATCGGCATCGTGGACGGATGCTTCCACTTCCCGAAAAGAATTACTGTAATTATGGTTGCCGAGGAGTTGGGATATTAATATTATGGGTATTTTTAACAGAAACTATTCGACACCGGGGCCGGGAATATCAAAAGACGCTCCCAAGAAAAAGGGACTTAACCTGTTTTATGAAATACTTTTCAGAAAGTTCTGGAAAATTGTTCAGCTTAATCTTATGTATGTTGTAACACTGCTGCCTACATTTGCAATTATATTTATACTTTCGGGTATGATTTCAAATAAGCTCGGTGTTAATATGGAGGCAATTTCACATCTGACCGGAACGACCTTTTCTGAGGTGGATTCTGCTCGTATTTCCATTACTGTGGATTTGCTTATAAGGTTGTTTGTATCAATATTTTTTACCGTATTCTGGGGCGGAGGTCCTGTAACGGCAGGATTTATATATATTCTCCGCTCATTTATATGGGAGGATTCAGTATTCCTCGCAAGTGATTACTTCAGGCATATTAAATCCAATTTCAAGCAGTCACTTGCAGTATGGGTTATTGATATATTTGCATTCACTGTCATGTGCTATGCATATTTCTTTTACGGCTCACTGCCGGGCATAATGTTTTATTTGAAATATGTAATACTTGTGCTGGCATTTTTCTATACAATACTGCACCTTTTTATATACCATCTGCTTGTTACATACAAGCTTTCAATAGGTAAGCTTTATAAAAACTCGGCGCTTTTTGCACTTTCATCACTGCCATGGTGTGTGCTTACCGTCGCCGTTACTGCATTTCTTATTTTGATTTGGCCCGCTATAGGCTTTACCTCACAAAATGAACAGCTTGCAGTATTCTTTACCACCGCGGTATTTGTAATAATATTCACTATGCTTTTCGGTGTCTGCGGATTTATTATAGAATTTAATACCTGTGCGCAGATAAAAAAATATATCAAGGAGGATGCAAATGTCGAACGAAATGAATAAGGCTCTTCAGGAGGAACTGCAAAATATTTCATTCAGTGAAATTGCCGGCAAAAATACTTCTAAGGACGATGTAACAACAGATTTATCATTATATGACGGAAGAAATACTAAATTAGGCTATGCTGATATTTCATGGACAAGCTCTAATCCCGAAATAATAAGTCCTTCCGGATTTGTTATGTGTGCTGAAACAGAAAAAAAGGTAACGCTGACAGCAGAATTTACATATCAGGACTATCCTGACATAAAAGGTGTGCTGACATTTGATATAACGGTTAAGCCATCTGAAAAGGCCCGCACCTCGGAATATATAGACACAAACAAAATTCGTATTTTTATCGCCGGAGATTCAACCGCCTGCAATTATCCTCACGAGGGAGATAATAACCGTTACCCGCAGACAGGCTGGGGACAGGTATTCGGTGAACTATTCAATGATGAAGTAATTGTTGTAAACTGCGCACGAAGCGGAAGAAGCTCAAAAAGCTTTTTGCGTGAAGAAAATTATCAATTCATAAGCGACAATATACAAAAGGGCGATTATCTTTTCATACAATTTGCCCATAATGACTGCAAGGCAGAAGATTTGAATAGATATACCTCTCCTGATGACGGCTCATATCAGGAATGCATATATAAATTTATTAATACAGCAAAAAATGCGGGTGCTATGCCTGTATTATGCACATCAATAACACGCAATATATTAACTGATACAACACTTGTTCCTTATGGAAACGCTTTAAAAAATATCGGCGAAAAAGAAAACATTCCTGTTTTAGATTTATACAAAGTGACACACGAAGCTCTCGAAAAACAAGGTACTGAAAAATATGCTGAACTTCATATGCATATAGTTCCTCATGATACGCATTTTTCAGACAATCCTGAATTTTTACGTTCACAGTATTATGAAACAGGCAGCAAGGATAATACACATCTTAATATTAACGGCGCAAGAGTAGTTGCCTCCTTTGCCGCTGACGAATTAAGACGTATAAATCATCCTCTCGCAAAATATTTAAAAGACTAACAAGAGCGCTCACGCTGTGAGCAATTTTCTGTCAAACAAAAAATCGGATTGAGCTCAATCCGATTTTTATTATTATTTGCTTTTTTTCTTTGCTGCAGGCTGTTTCTTTGCTGTCTTAGGAGCTGCTTTTGTTTCAGTCTTTGCTGCTGCCTTAGGAGCTTCCTTTGTTTCAGTCTTTACTGCCGCCTTAGGAGCTTCCTTTGTTTCAGTCTTTACTGCCGCCTTCGGAGTTGCTGCTTCTGTTTCAGTTTTTGCTGCTGCTTTCGGAGCTGCTGCTTCTGTTTCAGTTTTTGCTGCTACCTTCGGAGCCGCTTCCTTTGTTTCAGCTTTTGCTGCTGGAGCCTTCTTTATAGTTGACTTCAGTGCAGCCATATTTGAAACTTCACCGCTCATTGATGCTTCATTGTTTTCTATTGCCTTATTAAGACTTACTCTTCCTGATAAAACAGCCAACAAAGCTGATTTTGTAATATCAAGAACTGAAGTATTATCACGATAGTCATAAGGTTCAACTGCTAAAACGCCATCTTTAACTGCAGCATATAATGTACCTCCGCAATCCTCGTCGGTAAGTGTGATTTGCATTGCGAAATCTTCTACCTTGCTTGCATCTGCATCAACAAACTTTTCTTTAATTTTATTGAAAGCCTGTTCAAATGTCATTTTCAATTCCCCCCTTTCGTAGGTTACAAAAAATAACATTATTTATTACTTCTTGTTAAATTTCAAGTTTCCTCAACTTAACATAAGTATATACCAAAGTTTTCTTAATGTCAATCCCTAAAAACAGGTAAAAATCACACTTTTTTATCAGAAAAAACACTCTTTTTTTGTAACACTCTCCAAAAGCATTGACAAAATTCCCGATTATCGTTAAAATTAAGGTATGTTCGTATTTATATTTTATATGGAGGCACTATGAGATTTATACACTTATCTGATTTGCATATAGGCAAGCGTGTTAATGGTTTTTCCATGCTTGAGGATCAAAGATTTATTCTGAAACAAATTTTAGAAATTGCAGAAAATACAGATGCCGCAGTAATTGCAGGCGATGTTTATGATAAAACTATTCCGCCGGCTGAGGCAGTGGAGCTTTTCGATGAATTTCTTACATCACTTTCCGAAAAACACATTCCCGTTTTAATAATAAGCGGTAATCATGATTCGGCTGAACGTATAGCGTTTGCAAGTAAAATAATTAATAAGCAAAATATTTATATTGCAGGTGTTTTCCGCGGCAGTCTTGACAAAATCACGATAGATGATATAGATTTTTATTTGATGCCGTTTATAAAACCGGTTCATGTAAAACAATTTTTTCCCGATACAAAAATCGAATCTTACGAGGATGCCGTGAAAACAATTCTTCAAAATACAAATATAGACACAACCCGAAAAAATGTTTTAATCGCGCATCAGTTCATCACCTGCTCGCATCACGAAACACTGCGCTGTGATTCGGAATCTGTTTCTGTTGGAGGCATAGACAATATAGATGTTTCCGTTTTTGATTGTTTTGATTATGTTGCACTCGGACACATACATAATGCGCAGTCAATAGGACGTGACTCTGTACGATACGCTGGCTCGCCTCTTAAATATTCATTTTCAGAAGCAAGACATAATAAATCAGTAACTGTTGTCACAATTGATGAAGAAGTTAAAACAGAATTAATTCCGCTCACTCCCATACGCGATATGCGTGAGATAAAAGGTGATATTTCCTCCATACTTTCACCCGAGATTTATACACTCGCAAATACGGACGACTATGTTCACGTTACTCTTACAGATGATGATGAAATTTTAGACGCTATCAGTAAGGTGAGAGCAGTATACCCAAATGTTATGGCTATCGATTTCTGCAATAACAGAACAAAAGCATTAAGAGATGTCAATCCGATTGAAAATACGGAGCAAAAATCGCCGGTTGACCTTTTCGGCGATTTTTATGAAATTCAAAATAACGAAAAGATGAACGAAGATGAAGAAGCTATTGTACGCAGCATTTTCGAAAGCTATGGAGATGACAGATAATGAAACCTACATATTTAAAAATAAGCGCTTTCGGACCGTATGCCGGAGTTGCGGAAATTGACTTTTCACAATTAGGAGAAAACGGCATATATATAATCACCGGTGATACCGGCGCCGGAAAAACAACAATATTTGACGCAATTACATTTGCGCTGTATGGCGAGGCAAGCAGTTCTATACGCGAAACACAAATGCTTCGCAGCGATTTTGCGGAACCTGATACAAAAACATATGTCGAGCTGGATTTTCTGTTCCACGATAAAACATATAAAATTCTGCGAAGTCCAAGCTATACAAGACTGAGCAGCCGTACAAAAAAACCAACTCTCGTTCCGCCGTCAGCCGTACTGACATATCCGGATAATTGCGTCAAAACAGGTAGTAGAGAGGTTACAAATGCGGTTACAGAATTATTAGGTCTTACGCGCGGTCAGTTTATGCAGATTGCTATGATTGCACAAGGAAAATTTCTTGAACTGCTGCTTGCCGGAACAGAAGAACGCGGAAAAATCTTCAGGAAAATTTTTAATACGGATATATTCCTTAATTTTCAGGAGGATTTGAAAAAAAAGTACACAGTTGAAAAAACAAAATATGAATCACTAAAAAGCAGCATAATACAGCTTACCGCCGGAGCTGTATGCCCCACGGAGCATAATTTATATGCCGTGCTTTCCGATGCGCCCGATATAAATGAAATAAATAAATTTTCCGCTGCCCTTTCCGAGCTGATTTTTGAAGACGCGGCTCTCGAAAAAAAATTACAGAAAGAATTAATGCGCCTTACAGAGGAGCTTGAAGCAATTACGGTAAAAATAACAGAAGCGGAAATTTCAAATACACAGATAGAAAAAATCAAAACGGCAGAGTCTAATCTGAAAAATCTGCAGCTTATGTCAGAAAAATATGCGGCGATTGAGCAGCTATTGGAAAAGTCGGAGAATGCCGCCGCCGATATAGAGCCTGTCTACATTGAATTTCAAAGATTGACAGCGCAAAAAAAACAAATTGAAAATAAAATCAATTCTCATACCGAATCTCTTAAAAATACCAAAATCAAATTTTCCAAAGCAGCAGCGCTGCTTCAAGCCTTGCAGGAGGCTGAACAAATTAAATCGGATATAGTCTTAAACGACAATATAAAAAAAGAGCTTTTATCGGCATATAACAAACAAGAACAGCTGTTAAACGCTGCAATAGAGCTAAAAAATATACAAACGGATTTTACAACAGCCGAAAAGGATTTTGAAAAATCAAACAATGAATACAATCTTCTCGAAAGCGCATTTCTCCGAAGTCAGGCGGGAATTTTATCATCACTGCTGCAAGATGAAATGCCGTGTCCCGTATGCGGTTCTACGGTGCATCCTTCACCCGCGCCTATGTCGAAGGACGCGCCAAGTGAGGAGCAGCTTAATTCAGCAAAGACCGCTTTAGAAGCTTCAAGAGAAAATCTGCACACACTTTCAAATATTGCAGGTGTAAAAAAAGCAGAGCTTGAGCTTTCGCAGAAAAAACACGCTGAATCGGTAAGCCTTATTTTAGGCAGAGATATAAGCTTTGAAGAATGTCAAAGCGCCTTAAATGCTGCAATAACTGAAGTCGAGCAAAAGCTCTGTATTCTAAATGACAAGCTCAAAGCGCTGAATATTAAAAACTGCACAATAGAGGATACGGAATCTCTTGTTGAAGAATATCATAAAAATACAGAGCAGCTTACCGCACTTTTAAACGAAAGTCAAAAAAGTCTTTGTGACACTATCAATGCTCTGAAACAACATTCCGATATGTTAAATACATTATTAAAAAAGCATGATATGAATAATATTGACGAATATAAGCATATAAAAATTGACAGAAATGAAACACAGAAAACAAGAGATGAAATAAACAATTATAAAATATCTACGGAAACTGCCCGCGAAACTTTAAAGCATCTGTCTGAAAATACAAGCGAATTAACTTCTGTAGATGTGTCAACATATAAATTACAAAAAAATTCACTTACAGAACTTCAGGCAAAAATTAATAATTCACTAAAAGCACTGTATGTCCGTCTTGAAAATAATAAGAACATACAGGCGCAACTCTCAGATAAGCTTGCGGCTCTAAAAAATTCCGAAAAAAACTATATGCTTATCAGACGATTATCAAAAACAGCTAACGGAGAGCTTACCGGCAAGCGTAAGCTTGCTTTTGAACAATATATACAGACATCGTATTTCAACCGTATTCTCAACGAAGCCAATAAACGATTTTCTTTTATGACCTCCGGCAGATATATTCTGATACGGCGAGAAAACGCAAGTGATTTAAGAAGTCAAACCGGGCTTGAGCTTGATGTTTTTGACAATTACACAGGAAAATCCAGAAGTGTAAAGTCGCTCTCCGGCGGCGAAGCATTTAAGGCGTCACTGTCCTTAGCTCTTGGGCTTTCGGATATCATCCAGCAGCATTCCGGCGGTATACGTCTTGACACAATGTTTGTTGATGAAGGCTTCGGAGGATTGGACTCCGATTCTCTTGAACAGGCAATTTCCATTCTAAATTCATTAGCCGACGGAAACCGCATAGTAGGTATAATATCTCATGTTGCCGAATTAAAAGAACGTATTGATAAAAAAATCATAGTATCAAATGATACACACGGAAGCAGCATCAAAATTGAATCCTAAATTGTTGACTTTTTAATCTATGTATGATAGAATGATATATAGATTATGCGTCTGTAGCTCAGTTGGATAGAGCACAAGATTCCGATTCTTGGTGCCGCAGGTTCAATTCCTGTCAGACGTGCCAAAAAAAATACCGTCAAGACACTTATGTTTTGACGGTATTTTTTGTATACCTATGCTATTTGTGGTCTGACTACGATTAGCAATGATTAGCAATGATTAATAATGAATTATAATATGTTCATATTATGGTCTGAAACAGTGTTTTTTGACCTCTCAGGGTTCAAGAAAGATTGCTTCAGTATTTCCTTAGACTTTATTATAGGCAAAGATATTAATAACCATCCCTAAGCTTAACCGAGGGATGGTTATTTAAAGCAACCTTTTTACAACCCATTCCGAAGGATTGTTATGGTTCATGAGCCGTCACATATTACTTGCTCAAATCAATCTTTCTTACAGTATCACGCACCTTAAGCACATAAGGAGGTGATACTGACAGCTCATCTATCCCCATACGCAGGAATGTTTCGGTCAGTGACGTATCCGCTGCAAGCTCGCCGCAAATTCCAATCCATGCACCATTCTCATGGGCATTCCTTGCAGCCAATTCAATAAGTCTTAAAACTGCTTCATGGTGTGTGTTACAGAAACGTTCTATCTTAGGATTTTGTCTGTCGCAGGCTAATGTGTACTGGGTGAGGTCATTTGTTCCCACGCTGAAAAAGTCTACTAAGGGAGCAAGCTTGTCACTTATAACTGCCGCGGCAGGTGTTTCAATCATTATTCCAAGCTCTACTTTCTTAGAATACTCTATTCCCACAGCATCTAATTCAGACTATACATCTTCGCAGATTGCAAGAATTTCTTCAACCTCCGAAACGCTTGTAATCATCGGGAACATAATAGCAATATTTCCGAATGCTGAGGCTCTGTATAAAGCTCTGAGCTGCGTTTTAAAAATTTCAGGACGTGTAAGGCATATTCTTACAGCTCTCAGTCCCAGCGCCGGATTTTCCTCCTTATCCAGTCCGAAATAATCAGCTTGTTTGTCCGCGCCAATATCAAGAGTTCTGATGACTACCTTTTTGCCTGCCATGCTCTGAGCAACTTTTTTATATGCCTGAAACTGCTGTTCCTCGGTAGGATAATCACTGCTCTCAAGATAGAGAAATTCACTTCTGAACAAGCCTATTCCGCCGGCGTCATTGGCAATCACCGCGCCTATATTATCCACGCTGCCTATATTGGCGTATATATCTACTGTAGTTCCGTCTAATGTAATATTTTCCTTCCCCTTTAAATTTTGGAGAAGCTGCTTTTTTTCAAAATCATCCTGCTGCCTGTTTTTTGCAGCCTTGAGCGTTTCTTCATCCGGATTTACAATAACCTCGCCTGTATAGCCGTCCACCACGCAAATGTCACCGTTTTTAATTTCATTTAAAAATTCATCGCCTACACCGATAATTGCCGGAATATTCATATTGCGCGCCAAAATTGCCGTATGCGAATTGGCAGAACCGTTTGCGGTTACAAACGCAAGAACTTTGTCCTTATCAAGCGATACAGTTTCGCTCGGAGCCAAATCATCGGCGCATATTATCATTTTTTCGCCATCCGTCTGTTCTGACGCTGCGCTGTCTTGGGACAGACATTTTATAAGCCGATTTGAAATATCTCTTACATCGGCGGCTCTTGCCTGCATATAGCTGTCATCCATAGACGAGAACATTTCTGCAAAATTATCCGATGTGACTGCTACCGCATACTCAGCGTTTATCATCTGAGAGTCAATCATACCGGTAACAGCCTCATTGTAATCATCATCATCAAGCATCATCATATGAATTTCAAATATCTGCGCATTGGTTTCCCCTACCTCCTTCAGAGCTTTTTGGTAAACCTCATCAAGCTGCTGGGATGCCAAAGCCTTTGCTGAGTCAAAGCGCTTCTTTTCAGCTTCTGCATCGGTGATTTTTATTCTTTTTACCTTTAATTCATCGCGCTTGAATATGGAAATCTTTCCTATAGCAATAGCGCCGTAGACACCTTTTCCGATAAATTTAATCATCGCTTTACTCCTTTCACAGATTATCAGAGAAAAATTTCTCCATAGCCTTTGCGGAGGCTTCTTCGTCACCGCCGTCAACAGTAATCTTTATTGTTTCCGCATTTTTTACGCCAAGACCCATAATAGCAAACAGCTTTGTCGCGTCTGCGCTCTTGCCGTCCTTATCAATCGTTACCTTGCTGTCAAGTCCCTTTGCTGCCTTTGCCAAAAGTCCTGCCGGTCTTGCGTGGATTCCTAATTCGTCCTTAATTGTGTACTCAAATGTTTTCATAATAATCTCTTTAGCCTTTCTGCTCACAAATAATAATGAATATACTTTAACGCCTTACTGTGAGCGGATAATACGTTAAAATCATTTTTAATTGATTTTTAAAATATCGTTTCCTACTTTAATATTACCCGAAGCGACATCGCTTATATCACTGTAATCATCGCTGTTACATACAGATGGCTCAACAGCCATGCCGTCGCCCAGAATTTTCCCTGAAAATACATCGTCTTCAACATCTTCAATAGGAACTACTGTTCCGCTCAGATGCGCTGAAAGCGTAAAATCAGCATTCTCTGTTGATTTTCTGTGCATAGATTGTGAGCAATAGCACTAATTTTTACACATTTTTTAAAAAAACCAACCTTGATATACAGATTTATGCACTTTAACATACAAAAACACCGCTCAAAGTTGGTTATTTATCTCAGATAACATTCCGGATTATTTAAAACTTTTTCATTTCAATTTCTCTGACAAATCTACTATAACATATTTATTACTTTTTGTCAATATTCCATGTGAAATTACCACATTTTTGGGCTATTTGCATAATTTATCAATCAGACGTTTAGTATATTAGACATGCCATTACAAATGCCGTAACTATACCTGTTACGGCATTTCAAACCGTAGACAAAACCCCTTGCAGTTTTGTCTGCACACTTGCCAATAAGAGCAGACCTTGTTATTCCACTGTATTCAGCCCTTGCATCAGTTACTGCCATGCATGACAGCAACATTGGTGCAGATAGTACGCATGATATAAATCTGTTTTTCTTTATTTCACTTATTCCTTTCCGAATGCTTTTGAATTATACTATCTTTCTAAATTTCACTTTGACTACCGTCGTATACAAATATTATTCCGCTAAAATTGTGTCTATCGCTGCAAGTTCATCGGAAGTAAAATCAAGATTTTTAAGCGTCCCTACATTTTCGACAATCTGCGATGCTTTTGATGCACCCAGCAGTACGCTTGTCAGCTTACCGCCTCTCAAATTCCATGCGCAAGCCATCTGAGCAAGCGACTGACCTCTGTTCTCGGCAATCGCATTAAGCTTTACGATTTTTTCAATCTTGTCGGATGTAATACCCTCCTTTGTAAGAAATGGTGAGCTTTTTGCTGCTCTTGAATCAGCAGGAATACCATGAATGTACTTGTTTGTAAGCATACCCTGTGCAAGAGGACAGAATGAAATTGAACCTATACCTTCTTCCGCAAGCACATCCTGCAAGCCGTCTTCTATCCAACGTTCAAACATATTGTATCTCGGCTGATGAATCAAAAGCGGTGTGCCAAGCGACTTCATTATTTCAGACATTTTCTTTGTCTGTTCAGCACTGTAGTTAGATACTCCGACATACAGCGCCTTACCGCTTCTTACGATTTGGTCAAGCGCAGCTGCCGTTTCCTCCATAGGAGTTTCCGGATCGGGACGATGGTGATAAAAAATGTCCACATATTCAAGTCCCATGCGCTTCAAGCTCTGGTCAAGACTTGCAATAAGGTACTTTCTTGAACCGTGGTCGCCGTAAGGACCTTCCCACATGCCGTAGCCTGCCTTTGTCGATATGATAAGCTCATCACGGTACGGAGCAAGCTCATTTTTCATAATCTTGCCGAAGTTCTCCTCTGCGCTGCCGGGATACGGACCGTAATTGTTGGCAAGATCGAAATGCGTTATACCAAGATCAAACGCTGTAGTCAGCATATCAACCATGTTATCGTAATTGTCACCGCTGCCGAAGTTGTGCCATAGTCCCAACGAAAATGCTGAAAGCAAAAGTCCGCTTCTTCCGCACCTGTTGTACTTCATGTTTTCGTATCTGTTTTCGTCTGCAATATACATTTTGTTTTCCTCCTCATATAATTATTTATATAGTTTTTCTTTTTCATTTATATCGCTCATTTGTGTGACTTTAAGCAAGCGCTGCTGATTCACGCGAAATTATCTCTTGCATAATAACAGCATTCTGCACCGGCTTTTGGTTGATCGCATCATCAACCATAGAAACACACAGCTTTGCAAGCTGTGTAATATCCTGACGTATTGTCGAAAGTGATGGTATAATGTAGGCAGATGCGCGCAAATCGTCAAATCCCGTCACTGACATATCCGACGGAATATTTATACCTGCCTTATGTGCCGCGCTGATTATACCGATGGCAATTAAATCATTGGAAGTGATAATTGCATCCGGCGAAATTGCTTTAATCTTTTCAATAAACAGCTCGGAGCCTGCCTTCAATTTATCGTCATGAAAGCGGCTGTCAAAAATGGATTCAGCCTGTACATCACTATGTGATGATATAAAATCAATAAATCCCAAATTACGCATTTTCAGATTATCCTGTCCGTCAGTCGGCTCTCCGACATAAACAAAGGAACGACAGCCTGATTCGTAGAGTTTCTCCGTCACAGCATATATTGTCTCACGGTTATTATATGTCACCGATGGAATTCCTTCGATGTGTCTGTCCCCCGTAACTATAGGAACTTCATTTGCTAAAGTCCTAATCACAATCTCATCGTGAGTGTTATCGCCTATGAAAAGAATTCCGTCCACGCCGCGCTCCATCAATGCTCGAACAGCCTTTTCCTCGGCAGCTGTGTTGCGTCCGCTTTCAGTAAACAGAACCGCATAATCTTTTTTGCGGGCATACTTAAGTATCGCCGAAGCACAGATTGCATAAAATTCGCCCGAAATATCAGGAAATACCACACCGATTGAATGCGTTCTGTCACAGCGTAAGCTTCTGGCAGCAGAATTAAGCGTATAATTGAGGCGCTTTGCCTCCGCTCTGACCCGCTCACACGTTTCTTCTGAAATTGACGCACTGCCCGAAAGTACCCTTGATACAGTTGAAACAGAAACTCCCGCAGCTGTCGCAACATCCTTTAATGTTGTCTTATGAATATTACTCACCCCTTTGCGCAATCGTTTGCATAAACGAGGTAT
>JALEPO010000104.1 GCA_022768695.1 Clostridia bacterium | reverse complement strand
TTATATCATTTCAAGTATTTCGCCCACTGTTCTGTTTTTGTCCTCTATGCCTCTGAACAGTATGCGGCACAGATAGTAATAAAGATATTCCATTTCGTAATCGGTAACTGCGCCCTTCTGATATTCAAAATTGAAATTAAGTCCGTTATCCTCCGGTCTGTGCATTACCGTCAGATACAGCGGCTGCGCAGCAACGCCGTTTGTGTACCACATACTCTTATATTTCACATCAGGTATTTCAAATTCATCCTGCTGCACAGTAAGCGGCTGATATGTAAGACTTATGCTTTCATAGCTTGCGCCCGGACCAAGCTTCCAGCGCTTTGAGCGTTTCATTGTAAGCTCAATAGAATCCTGATTGGCATGACGGAAAATCTTGTTCTGCTCTGTCTGAATAATGTGAATAGCGTCAATGAATGTTGTTTCAGGCTCTATTATGGTTCTAAGCGGGAAGAAGTGTATTCTTGTTCCGCCCGAACGCTTTTCAAGCAATGTTCCGCGTCTTGCGATAGCATTTTTTATTGATACGTCCTTTTCATCATTATTGAATTTTGAAAGTACGGTACGCAGTCCCATAATTAAAAGACTTGCCATCGGTACGTTATTATCAAGACAGAATTTCATAAGTCTGTCTGACGGGTCCTTTTCAAGATGATATACCGATATTGCCGCCTCCGTATTTTTTGAAACTATAACAGCACTTCTCTGGTTCGGATTTCCCGATTCACGGCGCTGATTTATAAGACGTCCCATGCCGTTGAAATCGGTGTACATAGGCTCATCTCTTTCAATTTCCTTTTCCCAAAATTCCTCATCGCGTTTTTTAGCCGGCGATCCGGCTTCATACGCTAAATCCTTCTCAAGCTGCTTGATATACGACATCATCGGCTTTGGCATCGGTGTGTCGTAGCACAATGCGCAGTAGGTTTCCAGAATATCACGGTTAAAACCTATTATGGAGCTTGAGTCCATAGTCATGTGGTCAACCTTCATGTACATACCGTTATATCCGTTCGGCAGCTTTATCATAACGACGCTGTTTAGCGGTGAATTATAACGCTTAAAGGGGACCTTAGTCCATTTTATCATTTCATTATGCGCGTCCTCTTCCTTCCATTTTGAAAAGTCACAAAAGGCAATTTCTCTTTCCTCGTTGGGGATAATGTACTGATAAACCTGACCGTCCTCGTCCTCAATGAATCTTAAACGCATACTTTCAAAATGCTCATATGCCATGTAAATTGCCTTTTTAAGAACGCCGAAATCAACATCATGCTGAATATAAAGTCCCGTACCGATATTCAGCACCTGATGCGGCGCGAATTTTATCGTATAGTTATGCAGACGCTGCGCCGCTGACAGCGGATAAGCCTGCACAACTGCACCGTTTATATTAAACTCTTTCATCTATAAAATCCTTTCTTTCCGGCATATACTTGCCTACAAAATCCTTTACCCTGCTTTCGTACAACTCCTGATTTTCATAATAGCTTGCCCCGTGTCCGGCATTATCAACCCACAAAAGCTCCTTGGGTGATGTGCAAGCGTCATAGTTCTGCTGACTCATCCATGTGGGCACGAAGTTATCGTCCTTGCCGTGAACGAACAATATCGGACAAGGAGCATTCTTCATTGCGTCAATGGTTGAATAATCCTTAAAGCCGTATCCCGCTTTTCTTCTGCATATAGCATCATTTATTTCCATAATCGGAAACTTCGGAAGCTTGTAATCCTTCTTCAGCACATGCGAGAACACCTCATACGGCGATGTAAAAGCACAGTCGGCAATAATAACCTTCACATTATCAGGAAGCTTCTTAAAGCCGGCGGTCATCAGCACCGTAGCGCCGCCCATGGATATTCCATAAAGAAGAATATCCTTTTTCTTGTCAAAACGTTTATTTACATAATTTATCCATGCAAGGCAGTCATACCGTTCAAGTATGCCGAAGCCTATGTATTTTCCCTCACTTTTTCCGTGAGCGCGGCTGTCTACAATCAGACAGTCAAAGCCTTGTCTGCTCAAAAATGCCCCTACGGAAGAGCAATCGCTCAAGCCACAGCTTGTATATCCGTGAAATAATATCGCTACTCTGCCGGTCGGGCTTTCAGCAGGGAGATAATCACCGTGGAGCGTAAGATTATCACGCGATTTTATCGTGATATGCTCAAGCTTCTGAGCCATTACCCATTCCTTATTGGGATGTATAATTTTCTTATACTCCTCCCATTTTGTCATATCCGCCATCTCGTCAAGATTTACTCTTATCTCATCCTGCCTTGGTATTACCCTTTTAAAAAGTGTCACAGCCGCAATTCCCGATGCCGCCCCCCCAAGAAGTGCCGCACCACCTGCAATTTTTGCCGCTGTTGAAGCCTTTCCCATAATATCACACCTTTCTTATATTTTCGACCAACGGTCGAACTCTATAATCATAATATCATATTTTCGACCGGCGGTCAAGTATTACATTAAAACTTTCTTGAAATAATAATATCATTGTGTTATAATTAATAAAAATACTCAAAAGGGCTTAAATAATTATGAAAACTAATAAAAGAAATTTGATTTTAGATTCTGCCGAACGTCTTATGTTTGTTATGCCGGATAAGGATATTACAATAAATTTAATTGCCAAAGAGGCGGAAATCGGCAAAGGAAGCATATACTATTACTTTCGGAGTAAAGACGAAATTATCAATGCCGTTATAGAACGCTGCTATAAAAAAGCAATACACGAATATTTCAGAGCTGTAAATAATTACCTTACAGCGGTTGAAAAAATAAAATGTCTGTTCCAAAGCATGATAAAAAAAGAATTTCATGATAATCAGCAGAATTTTATAATAGCGCTGCATCTGAATGAGGATATATTGCTTCATAACAAAATGAAACAGGTAGCTATTGATGAAGTATCTCCGATTCTTACAGAGATTTTGAAGCAAGGCGTTGCCGAAGGCAGTATGCTGACAGACACTCCCGAAGAAAGCGCTGAAATAATTGTCGGTGTGCTTACTTTTCTTTTAGACGACTTCTCAAGCACCATAGATACACATAGAACATATAATAAGCTTAAAATACTTGCAAATGTGCTCGAAACCTGTCTGCGCACAGCAGAGGGAAGCTTTAATTTTCTATATGAGAGAGTATAAACCATTGCCCGATTAAATTATCGTTTATAGATATGTACGTCCGCACATCGTCTGAAAGCTCTGCTTTCAGACGATTTCGGAATCCAAAACAAGGAGCTGCGCGTTTTTTAACGCACAGCTCCTTGTTAATTTAATGCTGTTATTCAGTTAATTCTGTCCAGATTTCATCAGGATTTTTTTCATACATATGTCCGTTAGACGATTCTGCAATATCATAATATGCCCAATACTCATCTGTAACATCATTGTAAGTCTTTATTAACTCAATGTTATTATCTACATAATCAGTATCGCAGCTTCTCTCCAGCATTCTGTTTACTATACTTATAACCTCTGCTCTTGTTATCGCGTTATAAGGTCTGAAGGTTCCGTCATCATATCCGCTTACCCAGCCTTTATTGTATGCCAGCAGGATATACGGAGTTGCCCAGTAATCTTCCTCGACATCAGTGAATACATTTTCTCCCAAATCCGTGAGTCTGTCAAATCGTGTTGCAACCGTAGCAAATTCCGCTCTTGTTATCGGACTTTCAGGTTTGAACGTTCCATCATCATATCCTTTTATAATTCCAAACTGCTCCATAAAGCCTATTTCAGCAGCATACCAGCTATCAGCAGGAACATCTGTGAATGAGATGGTATATTCAGTATTATTCTCCATTGATTCCTTGATAAGACGTGAGAACATTACAGTAGCCTCAGCTCTTGTTATTGAATTATCCGGCATAAAGCTTCCGTCAGGATAACCTGTCATATACGCAAAGTGATCCTCCTTGTTAAGCTGCGGTATACCGCTTCCGCTGTTCGGATCCGAATCAGGCTTCGCTGTAGGTTCTGCTGTAGCCACAGGTGTTGCCGTAGGCTTTGGTGTTGCTGTCCTATATGAGCTTCCGCCACCGCCACCGCTACTTGGTCTTCTTGTTGGAGCAGGTGATGCTGTCGGAGTTGCCTCAGGGGTTGATTCAGGTGTCGCTTCCGGTGTTGCCTCAGGGGTAGGCTTCGGCTCTGTTTTATCCGAACCCGAGTACGAAACAACTGCCTTATTGCCGTTTTGCGTCACTTCTACCTCTGCCGTTTTGCCGTTTACTGTGACAGTAACTGCGCCATCACCTACGGCAAAGGCATAATTCTGATTTTTAGGTAAAAGCGTAATTTTAGCAGTGTAATTTTTATCGTAATCAAATTCCTTTACTCTTGTTTCACCGTCATACCAGACAATTTCGCCCTCTTGAGCATAGTTTTCCGTATCGGCGATAGCTGCGTCTGTATCAGGGGCTTCTCCAACCTTAGGATTAGCAACGTCTGTAAGAGTAATTGCTGTAATCTTCTTAGGCTCTACCACAAATATACCGTCATTTGAGCCGCCGCTTACAGGATCTCCTGCTGCTATGGCAGTACCTGTCACTGTCAGATAATATTTCTCCATGCCGACTTCCTTACCTGTCGGAAGCGGAAGTATAATTTGCTGATCCTTTTCAGTAACATTACCGTTTGAATCAGCTATTGCCTGATCATTTTCATCATACCACTGGTATGTGTATGTGTACTTTGTAAAATCACAGTTGCTTACAACCGCTGTAAGCGAAGCCGAGTCATATTCATACTCAACAATTTCCGGATTTTCAATTACAGCGTACGGAATACCCGGCTCAGGTCTGTCCGGAATTGTGTATGTATATTCAGCCGTTACCGTTCCGTCAGCGCTAACAGCTATGTTTTGCGGCGCTGTATCATTTATCGTCACAGGAACAGTGTCAATAAACTTATAATTTTCACTTATCGGCTTAAAGACAATCACTGCTGTGTACTGCTTTCCAACCTCAAACGCGGTATCTTCCGCAAGAGGTGTGTTATCGGAATTCTTCCATACAATGTCCACACTTTGAATATACTTTGCATTCGCAGGGATAATCACATTTCTGTTTTCTCCCGCCGTCTTTTTAGGAACAGGGTCAATCACTGCCGCGGTGATACTTTCTATATTCTTCTTTGCAATATTAACAATTCCTATATCACTCGCCGAAGCGACCTCGCCGTTATCCTTTCTCGTTGCCGTAACGGTGCAGTAGTAGTAATATGTACCTGCATTTTTGTCGCCTACAGTGTATGTGCTTTCTGTTGCGCCGGCTATTTTTGCGCCGTCTGCGGCAGTATCGTCAAGACTTGAATACCACTGATATGTGTAAGTATAATTTGTATCGTCAGCGTTGGTTACTGTTGCTGTCAGAGTATTGTTTTCGGTGTAGCCGTATTCAAGGTTCAGGTCGTTTACCTCAACTGTAGGAGCAACAGCCGGAATCTTTTTAAATATAGCCTTTACCGTAACGTTACTGCCCGGCATTGTGAACGTATTATTTGTGACCGCAATTGCTTCATCCTCACCCGTACGAGTTACTACAAGGTCAAGATTGTCTGCTGTGTAGCCTGCATCAGGTACAATATCGCCTATCGTTACAGTTTCGTCCTTTAATACATTTGTGTCCTTATCAACACTTATGCTGCCGTTTTCAGCCGTTACCGCAACATTGTGTCCCGAATTTGCGATAGCGTCAAAATACCACATTATATCGCTCGTTGTTGAATTTGCCTGTAAAACTGCCTTGTTTGTTCTTACATTTCCGCCTACGGAAATATTTGTTTCGCCGAAGTCAAAGCCGTAGCCTGTATCTGCCTTCAGCTGAGTCTGTACACTGTACGGTATGCCGTAGGTAAATCTGTCGTTAAACTCGGTAGGAGTCGCTGAATTATCGTACCATTTAACAGTACCTACAGAATATCCGTTTCCGTTTGCGACAGGAGCGACATAGTCAGGAAGTCTGTCCTGCTGCGGCGGATTGATTGTGCAGTCTGTTTTACGGATTGCGTCAATATCGCCAAACAAATTTACAGATGCCATCATAGAGGTGACAGGTGAACGGAATGTCCATTCAAGGTTTATGCTGTCAAAGTCAGTTGCAACCTGCGCCGATTTTGTCACAGGCGCGCCATCGGCAACATTGACGGTTGTTTTTACCTTATCCGAAAATTCCATTCTGTCTGTATCTGTCGGAACAAGCTCAAGCTGCAAGCCGTATTCAGTGCCGTCCTCAAAGACAGTATCATCAGCAACCGCGCTTCCTCTGCGCAGCCACTTGTAGGACTTAATCTTGTAATTGCTGCCGATTATAGTCGGAGCAACCTGTGACAGCGTCTGACCGCTTGTCGGATACGGCAGATTTACTTCAACCGCGTCAATTATGGTCTTTTCCCAGCCGTCAAGAGTGTTTGTAATAGTATATTCAACGTCGCCCTCGCTGTCTGCCTCGTATGAGATTGATTTTGAATATCCTGTCGGAACATTCGCCTCGTCTACGGTATAATTGATTTCCACACCGTCCTTATATACGGGCAAATCCTTCCACACATAAACCCATCTTCTCGCATTGCTTGCGGTGTCGATTGATTCCGGTTCGATTGCCACGCCATCGGCTTTAAGGGTAATGCCAATATCTTCAGGAGTCTGTTCTCTTGTTTCGTATGACTTCAGATTATCTCTCCACAGCTTATTAACCGTTACGTTAATTCTTTCCGGCGTATGCTGTGACATAAGATTGAAGATATATCCCTCTGTAAGCGGTGAAACTGTGCGGATATATCCCACGGGAGTATACTCGTCGTCCGCGCTGTCGGAATACATCATCTTTACGGAATAATTGATGACGTTGTTTCCGTCGTCATACTTAGGAATATCCGTCCACATTTTAATTTGGTCAGCCTGTGTAAATTCAAGCGGAGGAACCTCTGTATCGTCCTCATACTTTGCCGCCTCGCCGTTTGCAAGAAGTGTGGCTATAACCTTAGTATCATCAGGTCTTATACCGTCCTGATTATTCTCGTCCGCCCATATGTGCTGTACGGCAAAGGAGCGCTTCGGCTTTTCCGACTCTATTACCTTGATGCAGTTATTTGCTGTATCAAGCACAAGCTCATAATCGCCGTTGCCAAGATACGCAAATTTGTTGAAGTCATCTTCAGTAATTGTGTATCCGCCGCCTGCCACAACAACATAATCATCGCCGGCTGCAAGAACATCACTTATAACCTTGCTGCCGTTGTCCTCCGCCTCGTTTCGGTCAGTTTCAGGAACGCTTATAAATATAGGACTTTCCTGTTCTTTTACAGCAACTTTAAGAATGTATGGATTATTCGGATTTGGTACTCGTATATCGCCTATTATTTTGCTTTCTTTATCAGCTTTTTCATTGATATAGACATATCCGCCCGGATGCTTATAAATTGCGCTTCCCGAATAGTCTATATACTTATTTTTATCAGTATAGTTGTTGCTTATTTCACCATAGTTAAAGTTAATATTTCCGCCTGCGTCTACATAAGCACCCGCTCCGTATTTGCCGACGCTGTTGTTTATAATCTTAGCGCCGTTTACTGCTACAGTGTTTCCGCTGGCTGTATATATACCGCCGCCGCAGCTGTTCCATGCAGTATTGCCGGAAATCTCAGCGCCGCTGTTAAGAGTAAATATTGCGCCGCCGTTAAACATATATATACCGCCGCCGTTACCGGTAAGCGCTCTGTTATTTGAAATTTTTCCGTTATTCACAGTAACTCTGTGTCCACCGTTTGTCAGGACAATACCGCCGCCGCTGTCGGCTGTGTTGCCTGAAATTTCAGACATCTCGCTGTCACCCTCAGCTCCGACAGTAATTGTCGCGCCTGAAACACTGAAAATACCGCCGCCCATTCTTCCGACAGGTGTTCCCGATGACATAACAGCGCGCGGATAAGCGCTGTCGGATATTTTATTATTTATAATCCTACTTGAATGAAGCTCTGTATTATCGTTTGACGGGCTATAATGGAAAACACCCGCGCCGGTTGCCGCCTGATTGTTTGACACCTCGGAATTGATATATTGATATTGGGCATACGTATTGCTGATACCGCCGCCAAGAAGTCCTGCCACATTGGAGGATACCTTTGTATTTTCCAATTTTACCACCGAGCCATTTGGATCATAAGTATGAATACCGCCGCCCTGAATTGCCGCATCATTATTATAAATATTTGTATTCTTTATTGTAAACGGCTTATTTTGTCTGGAATAAGCTAAACAGATAGCTCCGCCGGCACCTGCTTCACCGTAGCCGGTATATTTATAGTTTATGTCGGCTCCTGATTTATATGTAGCAAATCCGCTGTAATCATATGCTGTGTCGGTACTATTGCCGTATATTTCGCAATTTTCAATAAGAGTATCATTATCTCTGAGATTCCATGCCAACGCACCGCCGTTTGCGCCCTTATTTCCATACAGCTTACTGTTTTTTAGTGTAAAGCCCTTGTCATAGCAGGAACAAACAGCGCCGCCGCCTGCCCGATACGGCAGTCCCGCATTATCATTCCAGAATGCTGTGTTATTTGCAAATACGCAGTTATCCGCGTCAAACTTCATAGCTTGAAGCAGAACAGCGCCGCCTCTCGCGCCTGCTGTATTATTTGAGAAATTACTGTTTTTTACAGTTACCGCTGCCGTGCTTGAACCATCGTATCCTGACACATAAACAGCGCCGCCGCCATGACCTCCGTCATCATATTGATTAAATGGAGATGCCGCCGTATTGCCCGTAAAATCACAGTTGTCAATATTCAGATAGAAATCGTTTGAACCGTCATTTCTTCTGCCTATCGCACCGCCCGAGCCTGCCGTGTAGTTTCCTTTGAAATTACAATTCTTTACGTTTAATGTCAGTTCATCAGCATTTGACGACGTGTTGTTCATATATACTCCGATACCGCCGCCTATCAGATTTTGCACATATGCGAGGCTGCTTGCGCTCTTCGGCGTTGAATTGTCTGTAAATTCACAGTTTTCAAATGTAAGTCCGCCGTAATCTCCGGTAGACGCACCTTGTGCTTTAACATATACAGCGCCGCCGCCTTCTACATTGTCAATTGTAAATTCACTTTTATTATTCGTAAAGCTTACATTCTTTATTTCAGTTTCTACTCTCTTGCTGTTGCTGTAAACGCTTCCACCTGTTCTTGTTGAGTGATACAAATACAGAGCAGATACAGGAACATAATCTGATGACTCGGTGTATACAGTATTATCCGATATTTCGCCCTTGTACATTTTGCAAGTACCCATGTAAACGTATATAACGTTATGGAAATCCGAATTTCCCTTTACAACAAACGGAACATCGCCCTCAGCCTTTGCCTCGGGAACATTCAGATACCACGTTCTTAGCACTGCCCACGGATCTGCAAGATTATTTCCCTGAGTTTTGTCATATCTCTTATTATACTGAATAGTTCCGCCGTTTATGTACATTGAACAAGCCGTAATTACAGCCGCCGCTTCATTATCGCTTATGATACCGCCGTTAAGGTTAATCGGCGTAAGAAGTGCGAACAGCTCAGAATCTACTACTGCATACAATCTTCCTTCAAATGGGGCTTCGATTACGCTTCCTGCCGCGTTAAAGAGCATACTATAAATAGTGCTTGTCGCAATTTCCACAGTCTTGTTGTTTGATATAATACCGCCGTTTATCTCATAGTATCCGCCTGTGCCGGCATAAATTGCGGCAGTTGCGCCCTCGTTGTATGAAATCATACCGTCGTCCATTATCAGTGACGAGCCTGTACCGAAAGGACGTGCCGCAGGGTCATTTGTTCCCTGAAACGACGCCTGCTCAAGCGATTCCACATATACGCCGCCTGCACCTGTGTAGGTGTTTCTGCCATTTACATAATTTTCGCAGGTATTATCTGTAACTATACCGCCGTTCATGTAAAGCTTTGACGCTTTTGATACATGCACGCCGCCCGCACCGTATTCGACAGGGTCATTGCTGTTTACAACAGGTCCGCTGCCGTAATCTGTATATCTTTCCGTAACCTTAGCATTGTTGTTCTTTATTACCGCGCCGTATGAAAGCTTAAGCTCCGCACCATTAACGGCTACCGCTGTTTTTGTTTTCAGAATATTTTCATCTGAATCCTTAAGCTCGCCGTTAATAATAATGTTGTAAAGCTCAACCTTTGTTGTAAAGTCCGCTTCATTCTTTTTCGGCTCGGGGACACCCGTGTCCGGATTTATGGTATATGAAGCCTCGCCGACATTTGTATATGTGTCGCTGCCCGTTACCTTTATCATTACGTCCGTAAAGCCGTCCGCGCGCTTGATTTCGGTTACGCCGCAGCCGTCAAGCGTAAGAATTTGTGATGACGTTATCTCAAGTGTGTTCATCAGCATGATGTCAGGATAATACCAATTTCTGTAGCTATCTTCGTAATACACCTTGACAAGCTCTTTTGCTCTGTCAAGCGTCTTTACCGCCGATGTTGTTGAAGTACCGTCATTTAAATCGTCACCGTTAACCGGGTCAAGATAAATCTCATCAGGCACTTCGGCGCGCGAGGACACCATCTTATCAAATTTTATCCAGTTGACAGTGGCAATGTCATGACCGTTAGCCGATGAATAGTTTCTGCCAAGTCTGTCAATGTAGTTTGCTTTGTAATAACCATCTCTTGGTGCAGCGTTAATTATGCTTGGCACAGCGTTATAATGCGTCATTGTGTCAAGCAAAACGTCTTTAACAAGCTCGCCGCTGTCGGTGTAATAATAATTCACGCATTTTCTTGAATACGCATTTTTGTCAAAAAAGGCATTTGAGTTGCCTCCTGCTCCCGCAGCAAATGTTACGCTCGGCAATAAGGACGCTATCATGCAAAGCGCAAGTATTGCCGATAAAAAAACTTTCCCCCGTTTTTTCATTTTCTCTCCTCCTTAAAATTATAGAAAGTATCACAAGGTTATTATTTAAATATTGCTTTTGCGGCAAAATCCGTTTTATCGGATTGAAGCATTAAAGTAATACTTATATTAAAAATTCATCCAACCTTGTAATATAATAGTAACTTATATTTTATCATAGCAATGAATAAAATGCAATAGTTTTCCAGTTTTAAAAAAAAAATTGCATTATTTTATTCTTAACTGCTGTGCAAGCGGCGGTTTGACATTTATTATACTGATTTTTTGCCAATAAAAATTCACAGTCCGACGTTAATACAAACCGGTCAGTACTGTGAATTTTTTAATCAGGACATTGTCCATTTATTCATTTTTTATTCATTCTTTTGCTGTCAGAGAGCATATTATCAGATATATCTGCTGATTATTTCCATTAATGTGTCATGCTTTTTATCGGCAAACTCCTTATAATTCATTCCCGACTCCGTAACAGCCTTACCTATCTCTACCATAAAATTAGGAATTTCATCAGCCGCAATAACTCCTATTTCTTCGCCAAACTGTTCACACCCTTGAGCGTCGCATCCGTTAATGCTTACGGTAAAGCCCGGAACCGGCTTTTTATCAACTATTTTCACCTTACCGTGAAATCCTATGCTGCCTATCTGATGTGTTCCGCATGATGAAACGCATCCGCTTATGTGCAGCTTCGGCAAAGCGTCAGGAGCAAAATTACACGGCTTTACAGTATCTATAATTTCCTTTAATAATGTCTGAGAATCTCTCAAGCCCTGCTGACATATCGAAGCTCCTATACACGCAACAGATTCTTCAATGCAGCTTTGAGCGCTCCAGTCTGTTGCCGCAAGCACCTTTTGCACTTCATCACCGTCGCAGTTAATTACATAAATGGTTTCATCGGGAGCAACCCTGAGCGACACTTCGTCCATATCTTTTATTGAATTATACAAATCGTACAGCATTTCAAGAGTTAAATTACCTCCGATTGGATGACATTTTACAATATATAACCCCTCCTGCTTCTGCTCATAGACGCGTCCTGAATTTATATCTGCTTTTACACCTGTCTTTACAGCTTTATCAGCCTTAGGAGAAATATCAAGTCCGCCTTCATCAAATGATTTTTGCAGCTTTTTGTTAAACTCATCAATAAATCTGTCGCCCAATACCTCCTGAATGTATCTTGTACGCGCCTTTGAACGGTTGTCATAATTGCCGAACTCACAGAAAAATTCAATCATAGCTCTTATATAATAAAGCGCCTTTGAACCATCCGCCGATTCGGCAACCTTAACACCCATACGCGGATTTGAGCCCATACCGCCTGCGCAATAAACATCAAATTTGCCGTCTGGACGCGAAACAAAGCCCAAATCACGAAATGTTGCGTGCACAGCATTTTTCGGCGAATTAGAAAAAGCTACCTTAAGCTTTCTTGGCATTTTAACATTATTTATTTGCTTAATAAGATACTCCGCTGCTTTTTGGGCATAAGGGAACACATCAAAATTCTCGTCTTTCTCAACACCCGAAAGCGGTGAAACCATGACGTTTCTCGGAAAATCTCCGCCGCCGCCGAATGTGTAAAATCCATATTCTATCGCATCGGTCATTACATCCGCAATTTTATTAAGAGGTATATTATGCAGCTGAATTGTCTGACAGGTTGTGCAGTGCGCATGATTTATACCGTATTTTTCGCATATATCTATTATTGACTTCAGTCCATCCTTTGATAATCGTCCGCCTGCCATTCTCAGTCTTAGCATACCAAGCTTTGCGCCGCGCTGTGCATAGCTTCCGAACCTTCCCGAAAACCCCTTGTAATCCTTTACATTTATTTCACCGTTAATAAACTGCTCTGTTTTTTTACGAAATTCCTCAAGCTGATTTTTTAGTTCTTCCGTCATTTATCCTATCTCCTTTAAACAAATGTAATCTATATTAAATTATATCACATTAACCGAAAAAAATAAATATCTCAGAAGATATTTGAATACATTTTTTATCCTCCAATCATTACTCCAATATTTCCGTGGAGCAGAATTCTCAAAATTCCGCACAGCACCAAATGCGCCGGATAGTATAAATAGAAAAACCATTTCATGCCCTTCCAGCTTCCGCGCTCGCCGTTATACGAATTTAAAAGCGGTATTGCGAGTACAACGAACATCTGCAAAGCGCCATAAATTTTGTTTATAAATATAAAATATACCAGCGCATAGAAGAACACATATGTTATCATTTCTGTCATTTGCTTCTTAAAATCGCCACGGTGACTGCCTATACCCACTATCGCAAGCACTGCAATACAGCTCCAGTCGGAGCAGAAGGTCAGCGCGCATATCAGCAAAATCAAAACTGTCTTTTTCCATGTGCAAAGCTGTTTGTTATCGCTTATCGCCAATGCCACAAGTCCCCATGCAAGCGACCATATCACACTTGTCTGATTGAATACCGATGTCTGAAACGGAATAAACGGTATTCCGAATGCAAAATTATATGCAAAATGCGAGATAACCGCAAATATAAACATTCTTGTTATGTACTTTTTCAGATTATGCGTGTAGTGATAACCCTCCGCTATAAAAAACCACATAGTAGGCGCGGTTATTCTGCCGATTATATGCAGCAGTAAAATCCACCAATCCGTCGGATAGTTAGGAAACACTACAGATACTACATGGTCTATGGTCATTGCAATTATAGCAATAATTTTCAGCGCGTTTGAATTCAATCCTTTTTTCATAA
>JALEPO010000096.1 GCA_022768695.1 Clostridia bacterium | reverse complement strand
ACGCATCCGAATGGTTTTGAGGATTGATTTTATGCCAATAGGGGGGTGTTGCGTTAAGCAACGCCCCCTTTTGGGGCTGAATGAATTTAGATGCAGAATGCACGAAACGAAGTAAAATGCGGATTTTTCCGCATTTTGCCTTGCCCGAAGGCGTACGAGGGTACGTCGAGTGGTGAGTTTCGTATATAGTTCAAAGACATATAAATACAAGAAATCCGCAAAAAATACGGATTTCAACGTTAGTTTATTATGGGAATATTTACAGGCATAGATTTTATGCCATTTAATGCCTTTGAACGTTCTGCGCTAAAGGCAACAGCTCCTTGGTTTATCCGTAAAATCTGCTGTTATGTTCCGCAATCAGCAGAAAAGCAGCGTAAGGAATATAATTATAATGCTGTATATACCATAGGTAATAATATCTCCTTCTCGACTAATGCGTACTCTTGTTGCGGCTTCGTATAATATGGACTTCTTGAATTGCAGCAAATTGCTTCATAAATATCAACGTCTATTTCCTGCAATAAGAAATTGAATACGCTTATTTCCTTTCTTGTATTTTAATAGGCGCTATGATATAATACATATTATCATGCGGTGTGCCGCGTAGAATACTAAAAGGAAGGTAAAACAGTTACAATGAGAAAATTATTTAGTATTATAACAATATCAATCTTAGTGATGTTGTTTTCTGCGTGTTCAGCAGGAATACAGCCGGAAGTGACGTCAAGTCCCATTTCGTCAGTAGAGGAGATAAGCTTTTCAAAAACTCCAAGAGCCGAAGAAATTTTAAACAGTATGACTTTAGAGGAAAAAATATGGCAGATGTTTTTTGTTACACCGGAGGATATAATTGATATTGACATTGCTGTCCGGGCAGGTGACGCTACAAGGCAGGCAATCGAAAATTATCCTGTAGGCGGTATAATATATTTTGGACAAAATATAGAATCTCGTGAGCAGATAAGTGAAATGATTGCAAATACTCAGAGTTACAGCAAAATACCATTATTTATTTCAGTAGATGAAGAAGGCGGCAGAGTTGCGCGGTTAGCAAATGCGGGACTGATTGAAAAACAGCCGTCTATGGCGCAGATAGGAGAAATGGGTGAAGCCGGAATTGCGCGGGCAAAAGCTGTCGGCGTTTATTTGGGAACGGAATTGTCAGCGTTAGGCTTTAATATGGACTTTGCGCCTGTTGCAGATGTAATTACGGTTGAAAATAATGAGGACATTGGTGACCGTTCGTTTGGAAGCAATCCGGAGCTTGTAGCTAAAATGGTTGCGGCGGAAGTAGACGGAATGCAAAGCCGGAATATCTGCGCCACACTTAAACATTTTCCGAGCAATGGAAGTACAGTAACAAATACACACAATGAAAAAGGTGTCTGCACAAGAACTCTTGACGAGATGCGTCAATGTGAATTTATTCCGTTTAAGGCGGGAATTGATGCCGGAGCGGATGTTGTGATGGTTGCCCATATGGCTGCGGTAAATGTTGTGGGAGATGAAATCCCATCAACACTATCATCAATTATTATACAGGATTATTTGAGAGGCGAGCTGGGTTTTGATAAAGTCGTCATTTCAGACGCGCTGAATATGGGAGCTATAACCTCAGTGTATTCTCCTGCTGAAGCTGCCGTTGAAGCGGTAAAAGCGGGAGTTGATTTGCTGCTGATGTCACCTGACGTAAAAGCCGCCGGACAAGCAGTTCTTGAAAAGGTGAAATCAGGCGAAATCACTGAGAGCAGAATTGATGAAAGCGTACTGAGAATACTCATGCTTAAAGAGGAAAGAGGAATTTTGTAATAGGTATTACCAAATTCCCATCTCTGTCAAGATTAAGATTGGGTTAAGCATAGAATTTGATTAAAGCTATTGACTAATGGATATTTTATCTGTAAAATAATACTATATAAAAAAGGCGGTGATATAATGAAAAAACAAAACTTAAAAGATATGGTTCTTGCGGCGATGTTCTTAGGATTAGGACTTGTTCTTCCGTTTTTAACAGGACAAATTAAATGGATAGGAAATATGCTGCTTCCCATGCATATTCCGGTGCTTCTATGCGGACTTATCTGTGGCTGGCAATACGGCTTGGTAATTGGTTTTATATTGCCTGTTATGCGGTCTATGCTTTTTGGTATGCCGCCATTGTATCCTACGGCTGTGTCGATGTCATTCGAGCTTGCAGCTTATGGATTTATAATCGGATTTTTATATTCTCATTCACGGTGGCAGTGCGTAAAGTCACTGTACAGATGCATGATTATTGCAATGCTTTCGGGACGAATAGTATGGGGAATTGCGCAGGTACTGCTTCTTGGTTTGGGTGATAACGGATTTACAGTTCACGCATTTGTTTCGGGTGCATTTTTAAATGCTATTCCGGGAATAATTCTCCAGCTTATTCTGATACCGTCAATTATGGTATTATTAAACCGTGCAAAGCTTGTGCCGTTTTTGAATTCAAAGCAAATGAAGGAGAAGGCGTATGCGGCAAGTGAACAGAATAAATGAGTATGCGAATAAAATTATAAGCGAAATTAACAGGCTTCTGCAAGAAAAGAAGCCTGTATTTGCAGCTATAGACGGCAGATGCGGCGCAGGAAAAACTACACTTGCTTCAATATTGCAGGAGCATATATTCTGTAATGTAATTCACATGGATGATTTTTTTCTGACTCCTGATATGCGCACTGAGGAGCGTATGAAAATTCCGGGTGGAAATGTTGATTATGAAAGAGTTTTGTCGGAGGTTATAGAACCGTTAAAGACAGGGAAGACGTTTTCATACAGACCGTATCAATGCGGCGTACAGTCCTTTGGTGAGCCTATAAAGGTAGTGCCGGCAGCGGTTACTGTTTTTGAGGGTTCATATTCATGTCATCCGGCATTGTGGGATTTTTATGATTTGCACATATTTTTAGATGTGGACGGAGATACGCAAATAAAACGTATTGCTTTGCGTAATGGTGAAAAATCCGCAGAAATTTTTAAAAAAAGATGGATTCCTTTGGAAGAAAGTTATTTCGGAGAATATCAAATTAAATCCCGATGTGAGCTTAAATTTTAACCGTTTTATGTAAATCGATTTGTTTGGATTTTATATCAGCAAATCGGTTTTTTGTTATTTAAATATGGATTTTTCGCAAAATTTAAGGTTATTGTTCCGTTTTACCCCAATTTATGAAAAGGAATTTACGAATAATATTATATAGCTGTTTTTAAGGTAGGAGCACAGAATCAGACCAAAGCGGCGGTACTCTATATTGAAAGGGATTGATGGTGACAAGTATGAAAAAACAAAATTTATCGCATTTATCATATGTATTATGGTTATGTTTTCCGCAACAGCCGGCGCGGCAAATTTCGGTATGGTAATAAGCGGACTTGAAGTTGATAATGACGGCAGTATTACCATGACGGTAAACAAGACCGAAAGCGTCAGAGGAAGAGGCGTTGCGGCAACCTACGATAGTGAAGGCAAGCTTTTAAGCATAAGTCTTTCCGAAGAGCTTTCAGAGGAGCAGACCGGAACGCATGTTCTTGAATTTAAAAATAACCTGAATGTATCTGATGACGGAATTATAAAGGGATTTTTATTAAAAACAAATGAAAACGGTTCTCTTACTGCCGAACCTTTAAGCGAACCGTTTATTCCGGTAGGACAGCCTACATTTGCTCCGCTGCCTACAACAGCGCCGACACAGTCAACAGCGCCGACACAGTCAACAGCGCCGACACAGTCAACAGCGCCGACACAGTCAACAGCGCCGACACAGACATCAGTGCCAACACAGACATCAGCGCCGACACAGACATCAGCGCCTGTAACAGAAGGGTATAAATCAACTTTTGTAACTGACAGCCATGCTTCTGTCACAGTATCGGATACTCAGGATTTCACAAACGCATACGAAAACGTGACCGAGGCATATGCAAGAAACAGCGCCACAGGAGAGGTAGACACATCAGGCGACGGACAGGTTAATTTTATGGTTGTTTTAGAGGATGGCTATGAAGTTGACAGCGTTACGGTAACTCCTGCAAATTACAAAAATCTTAAGCTTCCTGCGGAGCTTGGAGTAAACACATACAGAATAACAAAAATAACAGGCGATATAACTGTAACCATTACAACAAAGGAGGCAGCTCCGACGCCGACAATTGACCCGAACAGCACACCTGCGCCCGGTGACGGAATAATCCACCT
>JALEPO010000093.1 GCA_022768695.1 Clostridia bacterium | reverse complement strand
ATCGGATTTGCTGCGAATAATGAGCCTTCAGTTTATCTTAACGGTGAAAAAATGACATTTGACGTAAATCCGTTTATAGAAAATGACAGAACACTTGTGCCTATGCGCGCAATTTTTGAGGCGGTAGGTGCTGATGTTCAGTGGGATGAAGAAACTCAGACTGTTGTTGCGGCGAGAGAAAAGGGCGGTCAGACAACCTTTGTTACATTGCAGATAGGTTCAAATGCATTTGTAAACAGCGAGGAGAAGGAGCTTGATGTACCGGCTAAAATAGTTAATGACAGAACTTTTGTTCCGCTTAGATTTGTTGTAGAATCATTGGGCGAAAAAGTTGAGTGGGATAATGAGAATTATTCAGTAGTTATTACAACAGCAGAATGATATGTTGAATTATAAAAAGCGATATAACAGACTTATAGAGTGTGTTATATCGCTTTTTGTATAGAAATCTGTTTTGGACTACATCATGCTTATTGCATTATCAATCATGCTCCCAATATTCTGGAACATATCATGTGATTTTTTATGCATTTTTTTATGCTGCTTATCTGAAATCGGATCGGCAATCATTGTGATTGTAGCACCTACGACAAGTCCGGCTGCCATTCCTTTAAAAAATCCGCTGTTTCCCATAAATAATGAACACCTCCTTGAATTTGTTTGCAATTATATTATTCGACAAAAAATAGAAAATAATCGTGTAATTATTTGATAAAATTACAAGAAATAAGTGGTGTAACAAAAATTTAACAAAAAATTATATTGACTAAATGACGATAGTGTTATAGTATATATAATGTATATATAGGAATAATTTTGATTGATTAGCAGAAAGGCAATAATATGGCAAACATAAAAGCTTTTAAAGGATATAGATATAATTCGGAAAAAATAAATAATATCGGAACAGTAGTGTCGCCTCCGTATTACAATATAAGCGATAAGGAGAAGGCAGAACTGTATGATTTAAGTGAATATAATTCAATTCGTCTGTTTTCGGGTAAGGAGCTTGAAGATGACACAGAACAGAATAATCGTTTTACCCGTGCTGCAAATTATTTGCATGACTGGATAGAAAAGGATATATTAAAACGTGATGAAAAACTTGCTATTTATATGTATGAGCAGACTATGCAGGTGTATGATGTTCAATATTCAAACAGAACGTTTGTGGCGCTTCTTGAGCTTGAAGAGTTTAATGAAACAAGAATAATGCCTTGTGAGGAGGTTCGCGAGGTTTCTTTGCAGGATAGATACGATTTTTTGACGGCAACAAATGCAGATCTTAGTATGATAACGTGCTTATATGTTGAGCGAGAGAAGGATTTGCTTAATCTTATGAATGAACTCAGCGAAGAAAAGCCTGATGTCGAATTTGAATCGAGCGATAATGTTCATCAGCGTTTGTGGGCTATAACATATCAGCCGACTATCGATTTTATTACGGAACACTTTAAGAATATGCCGCTTTATATAACGGACGGTCAGACGAGATATGAAACCTGTCTTAAGTATAGAAATTATATGAAAGCAAACAATCCCGACCATGACGGTACAGAACCATACAATTATACTATGGTTGCTTTGGCAAACTCAAATTCTGACGGTCTTGTAGTTTTGCCTGTGCACAGAGAGGTGAAATGTAAGCGTTTTCGTGAGGATTATTTTGTTGCGGGCATTCAGGATCATTTTAAAATTGAAAAAATAATCGTTGATGCAGACGGCTATGACCTTGTTGAAACAATGAAAAAGCAGATTGCAACAACAAAGCAGGAAATAAGAATTGCTGCTTATTGCGGCGGTAATTATTTTTACAGATTGACGCTGACGGATAAGGATTATATAAAGAATAATATTCTGCCTGAAATGTCAAAGGCATATTGCGGAATTGACATAGTAGTGTTGAATAAGCTTATAATAGACGATATTTTGCATGTGGGAGAGGATGAATACGAGGAGCGTGTTCATGCGACAAGAAGCCACTCAAGCTGTTTAAGGAATGTTCAAGCAGGAGAATATGATATTATGTTTATTATGAATCCTATAAAAACGGAGCAGATAAAAAATGTTACAGCTGCAGGCGAGAAAATGCCAAAAAATACGCTTAGTGTTTTCCCTAAACCATCAGTAGGCGTTATTATTAATGTAAAAGAGGATTAATTTAATATATGCAGAACTCTCGGATTAAGTCGTTTAAGACTTGATTTTGGGAGTTTTTTTGCATGGTACAGCACGAAAGCTATATTTATTATAATCACCCTAATTGAATAGTTATTACTTTTTATAAACAGACATACTTGTAAAATGCGCGCATATAGTTGATTAGGGGTGATATATATGAGGAAAACAAAAAATAATATCGCGTATGCAAATATGCATGGCAGTGCCGAATATGCTTCTATACATGGAAAAGTATTATTTGAGCAGCTGAAAAAAGGAGTTTTGGTAACAGCTGAGATACATGGGCTGCCGGCAGAAAATAACAAATGCTCCGACAGAATATTTGGGTTTCATGTGCATGAGGGAGGCAGATGCGGCGATGATAAAGAAAATCCCTTTGCTGATGCAAAGGGACATTATAATCCTCGCGGCTGCAACCATCCGTTTCATGCAGGAGATCTGCCGCCGCTGTTTGGAAATGACGGATACGCATATTTATCAGTATTTACAAACAGATTTAATGTTGACGAAATTGTCGGCAGAACGGTAATAATTCATGAAATGCCTGATGATTTTAAAACACAGCCTGGCGGTGACAGCGGCGCAAGAATAGCGTGCGGCGTCATAGTACGCTGATTTAAGCCTTAAATACCACTGTGCGGTTTTACATCTCCTCTGTCGGTCACCATATTAAATCCGACAGAGGAAATACGATTTCTTAAACATAACAGACATTCAGCAGTTTCTTCGCCGGTGCAGATTTTGTTATCATAAAGCTCGTAAAGCTTTCGCACTTTTACAGGAGAAAGGTTGGGCATGACTACATTTGCCCCTGCTTTAAGCCCCATTTCACGTCCCTTGGGATTAATTGTGCCAAGAGCTGTTGTCGCCGGAATAAGCGCATAAGGAAACATAAGCCGCAATATAGCAATAAGATTAAGACATTTTACAAGACTTCCTTTGCTGTATTTGGCAAAAGGTGTGTCCGTGTGCGGCAGAAACGGACCTATGCCTATCATATCCGGTTGAAGCTCCTGCAAAAATCTAAGGTCATCAATAAGGTTTTTATCTGTTTGATACGGAGAACCTACCATAAATCCAGAGCCTACCTGATAGCCTATTTCTTTTAGATTCCACAGACAGCTCTTCCTGTTTTCAAGTGACATTGACTGTGGATGAAGCTTTCTGTAATGAGCATTATCAGCGGTTTCATGACGAAGCAGATACCTGTCTGCTCCGGCATCGAAATATGCCTGATAGCTTTTTTTTGTTTTTTCACCGATTGATAAGGTAACAGCACATTCGGGATATGCTGATTTGATTTTATATACAATGTGGCATATATCATCGTCTGAATAGGACAAATCCTCGCCGCTTTGAAGAACAAAGGTTCTAAAGCCTAAATTGTATCCATCATCCGCACAAGAAAGAATATCCTCCTCGGTCAACCTGTATCTGTCGGCGGAACAATTTTCGGCGCGTATGCCGCAGTAATAACAATTATTCTTGCAATAATTTGAAAATTCAATCAGCCCGCGTATGTAAACATCATTGTTATAATACTCTTTTCTTCGTTTTAACGCATACTCATGCAGTAAATCTATAATGTCCTCGCTTTTCAATAATTCAGCAAGTGAAGAATCTGAAATATCTTTTGTATCGTAAAGCTTTTTTATTATCTGCTCCAAAATTCATCACCTCAAATAATAGATATGTATAAATTATATCAAAATATGATTGTAAAGTCAATGTAGGCAGGGAGGATAAATTTGCTGCGAAATACTTTTTGCTATTGCAAAATATAATAAATTCATGTATAATATAAATTAATATGGAATTGTATTGCCTAAACGATAAAATTCCATATATGATTGTGATTTTTTTTTGAAAGGCTGTAAAACTATGTTAAATATAATGGATATTTTAATCAATGTACCTGTTACGCTGATTGCATTGACAGGACATGAGCTTGCGCATGGTTGGGTTTCAGAAAAGCTTGGTGACCCTACACCTCGTCAGAATGGCAGAATGACTGTTAATCCTCTTGCGCATTTGGATTTAGTCGGTACTCTGCTTATGATTTTTACGGGATTCGGATGGGCAAAGCCTGTAATGGTAAATCCGATGTACTATAAAAACAGAAAAAAAGGTATGGCTCTTACAGCAGCGGCAGGACCTGCGGCAAATCTTATTATGGCATTTGCGGCGCTGCTTATTTTTACTGTGCTTCAGATTATATGCTTTAAGCTTGGATTTGAAATGCCGCGGCTTGTGGGAAGTATTGTTTATGTATTTATATTCCGAAATCTCTGCTTTATGGTATTTAATTTGATACCGATTCCGCCGCTTGACGGAGCAAAGGTGCTTGGAATGTTTCTGCCGAACAGGGCATATTATACGATGCTGCAATATGAGCGCTATTGTATGCTTCTTATTATGCTTTTGTCTGTGACAGGTGTATTCAGCAATATTATCGGTACGGGAGTGAATGTAGTCTTTAATGGATTATTGAGAATTATATCTCCTCTTATTAATCTTGCTATGTAAGGATAAAATATATGAGTACATTACTTTATAAGCTTGATACCTTCGAGGGACCGCTTGACTTGCTGCTGACGCTTATCAAAAAAAATAAGGTTAGTATATATGATATTCCTATTGTGGAAATAACCGAGCAGTATCTTGAGGCTATTGAGGGTATTGACGAGGAAAAAATTGAAAATACAAGTGAGTTTCTTGTTATGGCTGCAAATCTCCTTTATATAAAGTCGAAAATGCTTCTTCCCAAAAACGAGGAGGAAGAGGAAGAGGACCCAAGAGAAGAGCTTGCGCAGCGTTTGGCTGAATATCAGAAATTTAAGGAGGCATCACAGGAACTCAGGAAAACTGAATTTTCATCAAAATATATGGTTTTCCGCAATGAGGAAAAAATTGAATTTCCGGTTCCTGAATACAACAGAAATCACACAATTACAGAGCTGACGGATGCGTTTAACAGTATTCTTGCACGCAAAATAAGAAAGGAAAAGCCTACTAAAAGAGCATTTTCGGGAATTGTAGGACGTGAAAAGGTATCTGTAGACGATATGGTTGAGAAAATTTGCAAAACTCTGAGAAAATCGAAAAAAGTTCAGTTTAAGACACTGTTTAGGGCAGATGACAGCAAACCGGAAATGATTGCAACTTTTTTGGCAGTTTTGGAAATGATAAAAATTAGCCGATTGTTTGCTGATTACAATGAGGAAACCAAGGACTTTATATTAACAACCAAGGGTGAAAAGCTTGAATAAAACCGCCCGTACTACAATTTTTTTGATTGTGGCAGCACCTGTGTGCAGCACTGCAAATTGACAATATGAACGATTTTCCTCAAATCTTAGCTTTGTGAAAGGAGTTAATGTGTGAAAAATGAATAATATAAAATATGCTATAGAGGGCATACTTTTTGCCGCAGGCGAGCCGGTCAAAGCGTCTAAGCTTGCGGTGGTGCTGGATACGGATATAGAAAATATAAACCGTGCTGTTTCGGCGCTTAAGGCGGAATACAATGAGCAGCACCGCGGATTTAACATAATTGACATAATGGACGGTTATCAAATTTGTTCACGACCTGAATATTATCGGTACATACAGGAAATATTAGGTGAACAGAGAAATCAGCCACTGTCAAATGCCGCAATGGAGGCTTTGGCGATAATTGCATATAAACAGCCTATCACGAGAGGGCAGATAGAGCATATACGAGGCGTAAATTCTGATGGCTGTGTGAACCGTTTATATGAACGCGGACTTATTGACGAAGCCGGCAGACTTGACGCTCCGGGACGTCCTATACTGTATGTAACGACCGATACATTTTTACGGTGCTTCGGTTTGAAATCGCCAAAGGATTTGCC
>JALEPO010000043.1 GCA_022768695.1 Clostridia bacterium | reverse complement strand
CAGGTTGAGGCGGCTGAAAAGATTTATGAGGAGCTAAAGGCGCAGGGTATTGAGGTTCTTCTTGACGACAGAAACGAGAGAGCCGGCGTCAAGTTCAAGGACGCTGACCTTATCGGTATTCCTGTAAGAATTGTCGTAGGTAAAAAGTGCGGCGAGGGTATTGTGGAATACAAGGAGCGCAGAGAAGAAAAGGCTGTTGAAAAGAATATAGACGAGGCTGTTAAAGACGTTGTTGAATTTGTAAAAAGCAATATGTAAGATAAAAATATGAGAGCTATTATTTATGATAGCTCTCATTATTATTAATCTTAAACGTGCGGTAAATCTGTTCAAGAAGCACCACGCGCATAAGCTGATGGGGAAGAGTCATTCGCCCGAAGCTTAGACGCAGCTTTGATTTTGCCTTTACGCTGTCGCTTAGTCCCAGTGAACCGCCTATAATAAAGGTAATGCTGCTTGAGGTCATTGAAACATCTGCAATTTTTTTTGCAAGCTCCTCAGAGGAAAATTCCTTACCCTCAATGCAAAGTGTTATAATGAATGAATTTGGCGGCAGCTTTGAAAGAATTTTGCTGCCCTCTTTTTCTTTAATCTGATTCATTTCCTTTTCTGAAGCGTTGTCGGGAATTTTTTCGTCTGCAACCTCGATAATATTCAGTTTAACAAAACGTGAAAGCCGCTTCGAATACTCGTCAATAGCGGCTGTGAAGTATTTTTCTTTGATTTTTCCAACGCAAATTACTGTTATATTCATCCGTTGAACCTCGTTATTTTATATCTGTCCGCAACCTGAAGAGTTACATCTGTTCCTACGTTTACTCCTGCAAAAGTAAGTGTATTATAAGTTTCCATCATTGCAATTTCAGGATGATTGTTTTCCTTGCTTAAATGTCCGAGCATAATATGCTCAGTACCGCTGTTGACAAGCTGAAGCGCTGTCTTTGCGGCATTTTCATTTGAAAGATGACCAATATCACTTAAAATTCGCTGCTTAAGCGGGAACGGGTACGGCCCGAATTGAAGCATATCAACATCATGATTGGACTCAAGCAGTACCATATTGCTTTTCATAATTTGTTCAATAAGCGATTTATGCATATGACCGATGTCTGTTGCGAGAGAAACTTTTTTGCCGTCTATGTAAAAACTGTATCCTACAGGATTTGCGGCATCATGTGGAATATCAAATGCTTGTATTCCGATTGTGCCTATTTCAAAATCGTTATTCGTGTCTATTATTTTTATCTGAGAATCAGGAACGCTGCCTATATTCATTGCTGAATGAGTTCCGGCAGTGGCATAGACAGGAATACCGTAACGGCGGGCGACTACTCCTGCTCCTTTTGTATGGTCGGTATGCTCATGAGTGATAAGCAGTGCGTCCAGCTGGTTTGGTGATATGCCTATTTGAGTCAGCGATTCAAGCAGCTGCTTTCCGGACATTCCGCAGTCGATAAGGATATGTGTTTTTCCGTCGGACACATATGATGAATTTCCTGAAGAACCGCTTATCAGTGATGTGAAAATTAACATATTATAATCCTTTCTGCAAAAGAAAACTTGATGGAAATTTTGATTATGCAAAGCTGTATATATTTAAAGATGTCAGAGTAAAATTTGAAATGATGATAGATTTTTATTTGCGTTTCAAAATAAAAGGGCGAACTGTACACAAAGCTTATTATACTCTGTGCACTGCTCGTCCCGGCAGTAAAAAATCAATCAAAATCGTCCTCTAAAACCTGAATTCTTTGAATATCACCGCCAAGGTTTATAAATTTCTGCTCAAAATTTTCATAACCTCGGTCTATGTGATATATATCAGTTATTTCTGTTGTACCGTCTGCCATTAAACCGGCTATAATCATAGCTGCGCCTGCGCGCAAATCAGTTGCTTTAACGTGAGCGCCAAGCAATTTGTCTACTCCGTCGATAATGGCAAGCTGCCCCTCGACGCGTATATTAGCGCCCATACGCTTCAGCTCGTTGATGTATCTGAAACGATTATCCCACACACCTTCTCTGGCTGTGCTTGTGCCCGGAATGGTAGTAAGGAAGGATACAAGCTGTGGCTGCATATCCGTAGGAAATCCGGGATAGGGAAGCGCGATAAAATTAATACGCTTGAATTTTGTGTTTTCGCTTACCCAAACGCGAACGCTGTCAATATCCTCGGAAACATTTACGCCTGCTTCGAGCAATTTTGCGCTTATAATTTCCAAATGCCTTGGAATGACGTTTCTGAGAGTAACATCTCCTCTTGTTGCCGCAGCGGCAATCATAAATGTACCCGCTTCTATCTGATCCGGAATTATAGTGTATGTTCCACCGTGAAGTGTTTTAACACCGCGGATTTTTATCGTATCTGTTCCGGCACCGCGTATATTAGCTCCCATTGCGTTAAGGAAATTTGCAAGGTCTACAATGTGAGGTTCTTTAGCGGCACTTTCAATCACAGTCATTCCGTCAGCGGTTACTGCTGCAAGAATTGCGTTTATTGTAGCTCCCACCGTCACAACGTCAAAGAATATGCTGCTTCCGTGAAGGTGCTCAGCATAACCGTTTATCATACCTCGTGACAAATCAATTTCAGCTCCGAGAGCTTCAAAGCTTTTTATGTGCTGATCAATTGGACGTGTTCCAAAATCACATCCGCCGGGAGGATCCACGCTGAATTTATGAAATCTTCCGAGCAATGCTCCCATAAGGTAGCTTGAACCGCGCATTTTTCGTGTAAGATCTCCCTGAGGAGTCCACGAATCTACATTGGTACAATTTATTTCAACGGTATTATTATCTATATATTTAACATCTGCATTCAGATTTTCAAGGATTTTCAAAAAAAGTTTTACATCCTTTATATTTGGCAGATTTTCAATACGGCAGGTATCTTTAACTAACAGACAGGCGGGTAAAATTGCTACTGCGGCATTTTTTGCGCCGCTGATTGTAACTTCGCCCGTAAGCCGATTTCCGCCTTTAATCAAGAGCTTTTCCAATAATTCCACCTCTTTTTGTTTTATCATCACAAAAAAGTCTGCAAACATATGCGTTATGTGTTTCAGACTAAAATTTTTCCATTGTTCCTATTATAACAGAAAAAAATATAAAAAGCAATTAAAATACAAAAAAATAATAAATATGTAATAAAAGGATTTAACAAGCAGCGATGCCGCAAGTTAAAACGGACAGAAAAAAACAGCGTGCCGCAATTATAAAATTGCTATGCATGCTGCTTTATATCTCTAATCCAAAAGCAATCAAACTGCACGCTGAACCTTTCCTGAACGAAGGCAGCGTGTGCAAACGTTAACTGACTTAACACCGCCGTTGACGATTGCTCTAACCTTTTTTACGTTCGGCTTCCAAGCTCTGTTAGATCTTCTGTGTGAGTGGCTGACCTTAATACCAAAGGTTACGCCCTTGCCGCAAATATCGCATTTTGCCATTTCTATGCACCTCCTGACATATCTACTAAAAACATCAAGAAATATTTTAACACATCAGAAGCGATTTTGCAAGAGTTTTTATAAGTTTTTTTTAAAATTTTTTTATTTTTTTTGTACATATGTAATGTATTAGTAAATTATAATAAAAAAATAGATATTTTTATTGAAAAATATAGCTAAATAATGTATAATACTAATAATAAGTGATTTTATCTGACATAGAAAGGACAAGAAAGATGTTGGAAAGTGAATTTACAATACCATTAAGCAAAATTATTGAGGAGTTTGAGCTTGAGGTAATTTATGAAACAAAGGATATTGATTCTGTAATTATAGCAACAGCTGATATTAACCGTCCGGGACTTCAGATGATAGGTTTTTTTGACTATTTTGATCATCAGCGTATACAGATTATGGGTAAAGTTGAATTTACTTATCTTGAACAGTTTGCGTCGGATGAGAGAGCGGCACGGCTGGAAAAATATTTCAGTCAGAAATTTCCGGCGCTTGTTATAACTCGCGGCTTGCAAATTTTCCCGGAAATGATAGAGCTTGCGGAAAAGTATAACGTACCGCTTTTAAGAACAGAGGACGCAACATCTGCGTTTATGAGCACAATAATAAGCTATCTGAATGTTCAGATTGCTCCAAGACGCACACGTCACGGTGTTTTGGTTGAGGTATATGGTGAAGGTATTCTTATTCTGGGTGAAAGCGGAGTTGGAAAAAGCGAAGCAGCGATTGAGCTTGTAAAGCGAGGTCACAGACTGGTTGCAGACGATGCGGTTGAAATAAAGCGCGTATCAAATAAAACTCTTGTAGGCTCATCTCCGGAGATTATCCGTCACTTTGTTGAGCTTCGCGGTATAGGAATTATTGATATTAAAGAAATTTTCGGTATAGGCGCTGTAAAAGATACAGAAAATATCAATATGATTATTCATCTTGAACCGTGGGAGGAAGGTAAGCAGTATGACCGTCTGGGAATGGTGGATGAATATACAAATATAATGGGAATAAATATTCCGTCGCTTACTATACCTGTTAAGCTTGGAAGAAATCTTGCGGTTATAATAGAGGTTGCCGCGATGAATAACCGTCAGAAGCGCATGGGCTATAATGCGGCTGTGGAGCTTAACAACAGATTGATGCAGCAGATGGAGGAACAGCTTAAGCTGTAATGCTGTATTGAAACGATGAATGACGGCGCAGCGCGCCATATGGAAGAAGGAAAAGAATATTGAAAATACTATTTGATTCTCATACACATACAATAGCAAGCACACACGCTTACAGTACCGTTGAGGAAATGGCAAAAGCCGCATCGGAATGCGGACTGGAGGCGATTGCGGTAACAGATCACGCTCCGGCATTGCCGGACGCGCCGCATATATGGCATTTTCATAATTTAAAAAATATTCCGAGAGAAATTTGCGGAGTAAAGATATTATATGGTGTTGAGGCGAATATACTTGATTTGGAAGGCAATATAGACATGGAGCCGGAAATTCTTGAAAAGCTTGATGTGGTAAATGCAAGTATTCATGCTCCGGCATATAAGGACTGCGGCGCGAAGGATCATACAAGCGCATATCTCGGCGTTGTAAATAATCCGTATGTAGATATTATTTGTCACAGCGGCAATCCGGCATTTTCGTATGACTATGAAAGGATTATTGAGCTTGCAAAGAAAAATCATAAGCTTATGGAAATAAACAATCATTCATTTTTTGTGCGTAAGTCAAGTATTCCCAACTGCCGCAGGATTGCCGAGCTTTGCAAGGAAAAAGAGGTTGGAATTGTTGTTTCGTCAGACGCGCATATTTCCTTTGATTTGGGACATTATGATTATGCACTTGAAATGCTCAGGGAAATATCCTTCCCGGAGAAGCTGATAATGAACAGGAGTCTTACTGCCTTTGAGGACTTTATGAGTGTAAGAAAATCAATGTTTACTTGGAAAATGGGAGTATAAGATGCTTGATAAAATACGCGAAATATCAGAAGATGTAAAAATAAACGAAGAAATGAAAAATCACACTACATTCAGAATAGGCGGACCTGCCGATATATTTGTGAGTGTGAAAAGCGCTGAGGAGATAATCAGAATTCTTGAAGCTTGTAATGAAAGCAAAACACCGTGCATGGTTATGGGGAACGGCTCGAATATGCTCGTAAGCGATAAAGGAATACGGGGGGTTGTTATCCATGTAGGCAGTAATATGTCAGGCTGCCGCATTGACGGCGAAACTGTTTATGCTGAGGCAGGAATACTGATGTCAGCGCTTGCAAAAAAAATTCTGGAAGCGGAGCTTACGGGATTTGAGTTTGCGGCGGGAATACCGGGAACGTTGGGCGGAGGTATATATATGAATGCCGGTGCCTACGGCGGCGAGCTGAAGGATATAATAGATGAAGTAACGTATATAGATGAAAATAACGAAATTAAAACATCAAAAAATGATGAGCTTGAATTCGGATATCGTCATAGTATATTTGAAACGGGAAAATATGTGATATTATCCTGCACTATGAAGCTGAAAAGGGGTAATTTTGAAGAAATAAAGGCGCAGATGGCGGATTTTACCAAGCGACGCAATGATAAGCAGCCTGTTTCAATGCCGTCCGCCGGAAGCACATTCAAGCGTCCTGAGGGTTACTTTGCGGGAAAGCTTATTCAGGACTGCGGACTTATGGGATATTCAATCGGCGGAGCACAGGTGAGTGAAAAACACGCCGGCTTTGTAGTAAACAAGGGCGGTGCGACAGCTGATAATGTGCTAAAGCTGATTGAGCATATACAAAAAACAGTTATGGACAAATTCGGTGTTTGGTTAGAGCCGGAGGTAAGATTGATAGGGGATAAATACTGAAATTAACAGACGTACAGTTTAGAAAGGACAAAGGAATGCAATACACAATAGTAACAGGTATGTCGGGTTCCGGCAAAACAAGAGTAATAAGGTATTTGGAGGATATGGGATATTTCTGTATAGATAATATGCCTCCTGTTCTTATACCTAAGTTTTCTGAAATGCTGACAGCAGTAAACGGAAAGTTTAATAATGTAGCGCTTGTTATAGATATTCGTGTAGGTGATATGTTAAACGAACTATTGGAGCAAATAAATATTTTGAAGAAAAGCGGTTATGACTGCCGTTTGCTGTATCTTGACGCTGATGATGAAACCTTGGTAAAGAGGTATAAGGAAACGCGCAGACAGCATCCGCTGGAAAATTCAAAAGGTTTGCTTGCCGCAATAAAGCAGGAGCGAAAAATGTTGTCAAAGCTTTATGAGGCTGCGGACGATGTGATTGATACGTCTAAATATACAAACCAGACCTTGCTTAAAAAGTTAAAGGAAATTTATGCAAATGATGACAGCCATCATCTTGTTATAAATGTTATGGCATTCGGCTTCAAGTATGGAATGCCGCTTGACGCCGATCTCGTTTTTGATGTTAGGTGCTTCCCAAATCCGTTTTATGTTGACGAATTGAAAAATAAAACGGGCAACGATAAAGAAGTTCAGGATTATGTACTGAGCTTTTCCACAGCTGCAACCTTTCTTGAAAAGCTTAAGGATATGATGAAATTTATGATACCGCTTTATATTGAGGAAGGAAAGATTTCGCTTACGATTGCGATAGGATGTACGGGTGGAAAGCACCGCAGTGTTACAATGACTAATAAGCTGGCGGAATGTCTTAGAGATGCCGATTATGAGGTAAATGTGACATACCGCGATATCGGAAGGGAATAGAGTATGAATTCTGATATGAAAGTAGTAGCGATAGGCGGAGGAACCGGTCTTTCCACTATGCTGCGCGGATTAAAATTACATACAAGAAATATAACGGCAATAGTAACTGTTGCAGACGACGGCGGCTCCTCAGGTGTTCTTCGCAATGACCTTGGTATGCTTCCGCCCGGAGATGTCCGCAACTGTGTCAGCGCGCTTGCGGAGATGGACCCTGTTTTGGGCGAGCTTCTTAATTTCCGCTTTAATGAGGGAACGCTTGCAGGACACAGCTTGGGTAATCTTATACTCGCCGCGTTAAATGAAACATCTTCAAGCTTCGATGAAGCAGTAAAAAAATTCAGCCGTATCACCGGAATTGTAGGTACGGTATATCCCGTGACTAATGAAAATATACAGCTCAGCGCAATTTTAAAGGACGGAAGCCGTATTGACGGTGAATCGCACATAGGAGTTCATCGTGAAAATAACGGTATTGATCATGTTATACTGACTCCCGCACACCCTAAAGCGGTAAACGGAGTTATCTCTGCCATAAAAAAAGCTGATATTATTGTTCTGGGACCGGGAAGCTTATATACAAGTATAATACCTAATCTGCTTGTGGACGGAGTAGTAGACGCGATAAAAAAGAGTAATGCGTTAAAAATATATGTGTGCAATATTATGAGTCAGGCGGGTGAAACCGAGGGTTACACGCTAAGCCGTCATCTTGAGGCTATTGAACGCCATTCCTATAAGGGTATTGCAGACGTTGTTATAGCTAATAATGCCGTTATACCGGAAAGTCTGAAAATCAAATATGCTGAAGAATATGCACATATAGTTCCCATAGACGCAGAAAGAATAATGGATAGATGCTCTGTTTTACAGGGTAATCTTTTACTTGTGCGCAATGAAAAAATACGTCATAATTTCAGCCGCTTGTCAAGAACTATAATACAGCTTGCAAAGACTAAAGGCTTGCGTTAAAGGAGACTAAAAATGTCATTTTCGTCGGATATAAAGGAAAAGCTTTCAAAAGCAGAGTTCGGCTGTCCGGGATGTGTGGCGGCGGAGCTTGCGGGAATACTTCGCCTTGCCGGAAAGCTTTCTGAGGATAAAATAAAATTTACAACGGAGAATAAGGCGGTTGCAAACAGAATAACGAAGGATTTATCTGAAGGCTTTGGACTGGAATATTGCACATTGCAAAAGGAAAGCGCCAAAGCCTGTCAGTTTTTAATAGATGATATATTTACTGTGGAAAATATTACGGAGCGTATAATGAACTGGGATATTTCTCCTTTTGCATGCTGCTGCAAATCATATATCAGAGGCGCTTTTTTGGGCGGCGGCTCGGTGTCAAATCCTGAAAAAAGCTATCATCTTGAATTTGATGCGAAAAATAAAGAGGAAGCGGAATATCTGAGTAATCTGCTTGAGGGGCAGGGATTTGCCAATAAGATTACCTATCGCAAGGGGCATTATATAGTTTATATAAAGGAATGTGAGGTTATTGCGGACGTTTTGGGATATATAGGCGCAGGAAACAGCGCGCTTGAGATGTTTGCTATTCAGATAGAAAAGGAAATGCGTAACAGCATTAACCGTCGCGTAAACTGTGAAAATGCAAATGCGGATAAGGCTGCAAGAGCTTCCGGCAGACATCTTGTAGCGATAAAGAAAATTCAGGAGCTTAAGCAGTTTGATAAAATGCCGGAGGTACTTCAGGAGATTGCAAGACTCAGAATGGAATATCCCGAGGACAGCTTAAAGGAATTGGGCGAAAAAACAGATCCCCCCATAGGGAAATCGGGAGTTAATCACAGATTAAACCGCATACTGGAGTTTGCGGAAAACATATAAAGGAGATGAGAGCATGGAGTTTTGTCATTTACACACACATACGGAATACAGTCTGCTTGACGGTGAAGCGAGTATAAAAAAGCTTATTGCAAGAGTCAAGGAGCTTGGCATGACTTCATGTGCAATTACTGACCACGGCGCAATGTACGGCGCGGCGGATTTTTATCGTGAAGCACTGGCGCAGGGGATACATCCCGTTATCGGATGTGAGGTTTATGTCGCGCCGCGGACAAGGTTTGATAAAATACATGACATTGATAATAAAACGAGCCATCTTATTCTTCTGGCTGAAAATCAGACAGGCTATAAAAATCTGATTGCTATGGTCAGCGCCGGATATATTGAGGGATTTTATTACAAGCCAAGAATAGATTTTGAGCTGCTGGAAAAACACAGCGATGGTATAATAGCGCTTTCTGCCTGCATTGCAGGCGAGGTGCCAAAGGCGCTGCTTGCGGATGATTATGACCGTGCAAAAAAAATTGCTGAAAAGTATATTAACGTATTCGGAAAAGATAATTACTTTATAGAAATACAGGATCATGGACTTGCCGAACAGAAAAAAATAATACCGCAGCTTATAAAGCTTGCAAAGGAGCTTGGAGTAGGACTTGCAGCAACAAACGATATTCATTATCTGAAAAAGGAAGACGCGCGTTATCAGGACGTGCTCATGTGTATTCAGATGGAAAAAACGGTTGATGATCCAAACAGAATGAAATTTGAAACAGAGGAGTTTTATATAAAATCTCCGGAGGAAATGGCAGAGCTATTCAGCTATATTCCTGAAGCGGTTTCAAATACGCAGAAGATTGCAGACAGGTGCAATGTTGAGTTTGATTTTGGCGCGCGTCATCTGCCTGCATATGATGTTCCCGACGGGAAAACAGCATTTGGATATTTGCGTGAGCTGTGCGAAAGCGGATTAAAAAAACGATATTCAGATGTTACGGCAGAGCTTAGTGAAAGATTGGATTATGAGCTTAATGTAATAAATAATATGGGCTTTGTTGATTATTTTCTTATTGTGTGGGATTTTATACATTTTGCCCGCAATAACGGAGTTATGGTAGGACCGGGACGAGGAAGCGCGGCAGGCAGTATAGTTTCATATTGTCTTGAAATAACAAGCGTTGACCCGATAAAATACGGCTTGATTTTTGAACGCTTTCTAAATCCCGAGCGTGTAAGTATGCCGGATATTGATATTGACTTTGCGCCTAACGGACGTCAGAAGGTAATTGATTATGTGGTTGAAAAATACGGTGAGCAGCAGGTCGCTCAGATTGTTACCTTTGGTACTATGAAGGCAAAGCTTGCAATCCGCGATGTCGGACGCGCATTGAATATGCCTTATGCGGAGGTTGACAGAGTAGCAAAGCTGATACCGTTTGATTTAAAAATGACAATTGATAAGGCGCTTGACATAAGCAATGAATTAAGAGCGCTTTATGAAAACGATCCGAAAATAAAGGAGCTTATCGACACATCTAAGGCTCTTGAAGGACTGCCGCGTCACGCTTCGACTCATGCGGCAGGTGTGGTTATAACGAGTGAGCCGATTGTTAATTATGTGCCGCTTCAGCTGAACAGTGAAAATTTCGTAACAACGCAGTTTACAAAGGATACTGTAGAAAGTCTGGGACTTTTAAAGATGGATTTTCTTGGACTCAGAAATCTTACCGTTATTGAAAACGCTGTTTCAATTATTGAGAAAAATCGGGGAATAAAGCTTGACATAAACAGCATTGATTATAATAAAAAAGAAGTATTTGACTTAATTTCATCCGGAAATACAGACGGTGTATTCCAAATGGAAAGCGCAGGAATGCAGTCGTTTATGCAGGAAATGCGTCCCGCCTGTCTTGAGGATGTTATAGCGGCAATTTCTCTGTACCGTCCGGGCCCCATGGATCAGATTCCTCGATATATTCACAATAAAAATCATCCCGAGGAAGTAACGTACAAGCACCCTATGCTGGAGAATATTCTGAATGTTACCTATGGCTGTATGGTATATCAGGAGCAGGTTTTGGAAATTGTGCGTACTCTTGCCGGATATTCGCTGGGACGCGCTGATTTGATGAGAAGAACAATAAGTAAGAAAAAAGCCGATCAAATGCTTATTGAACGCAAGAACTTTATTTACGGAAGCGATGACGGTGAAATTCCGGGATGTATTAAAAATGGAATTGACGAGAACACCGCAATAGCTATTTTTGATGAAATCAATGATTTTGCAAATTACGGATTTAATAAATCTCATGCGGCGGCATATGCTGTTGTGGCGTATCAAACAGCATATCTTAAGACTTTTTATCCTGTGGAATATATGGCTGCGCTTATTTCAAGCGTTGATGATATGGATAAAATAAATCATTACATTGTAAACTGCAAGGATATGGGTATTGATCGTCTGCCTCCGGATGTAAATAAAAGCGAGGATACCTTTACAGTAGAGGGAAACGGAATTCGTTTTGGATTATCAGCCGTTAAAAATGTAGGAAGAAATCTGATTATTAACCTTGTTTCAGAACGTGAGAAAAACGGAAGCTTCAAAAGCTTTTCGGACTTTATAGACAGAACTGCGGGAGGAGATATGAATAAGCGCGCTCTTGAGGGACTTATATCATGCGGCGCTTTTGATTCTATGGGTGTTAAACGCTCTCAGCTTCTGGCGGTTTACGAAAGGACACTTGAGGGTACGGCAAGAAATGCGCGTGATAATATAGCGGGTCAAATGTCGCTTTTTGATTCGGCTGACGAAGACTCTGAAATGGAATTTCCCGATATTCCTGAGCTTGACAAAAGAATTCTGCTCCGTATGGAAAAGGAATCTATAGGAATGTATTTTTCAGGACATCCAATGGAAGAATATACAGAAAAAGCAAAAAAAATAACAAAGTATACTATTCGTGATATTCTTGACAGTGTTCATCGTGATGACGAGGGTAATTATCATGCGACAGAGGGCGCATTGAAGGACGGTGAAACTGTAGTTATATGTGCTGCGGTTGAATCAAGGAAAAATAAAACAACACGCGCAAATGCACAGATGGCATTTGTTGTGCTGGAGGATTCCTACGGCAGTATTGAATGTATAATATTCCCTAAGGTTCTTACGGAATATTCTGCAAAGCTTGCAGAGAATAATATAGTTGCGGTTAAAGGAAGAGTTTCTATACGCGAGGATGAAGAACCAAAATTGCTTGCTGAAACTGTCGAGCTTATGGACGAAGCACTTATGAAGATGGTTGAGCCAAAAAGATTATATATAAAATTATCCTCGCGCAGCGAAGAAAATCTGAAATTGGTTCAGGAAAATCTGGCACCGTATCAGGGCGATATGCAGGTGTGTCTGTTCTTTGAGGACACTAAAAAAATGGCTATGGCACCGCGCAGATTATGGTTTAATAATACACCTTCGGCATTTGCGGAGCTTAAAAGAATTTTCGGTGATGAAAACGTGCGGATTAAATAGTAAAAATCACCAAAATACAGCAATATACACTTTATATTTTATTTGCAATTGGCTATTGAATTTTTCGGTTAAATAATGTATTATAAGTATAATAAAATGGCGAAAAGAAAATATTAACGTGAAAAGCCGTGTCAATGGATTTAATTGCCGTACAGAATTTACGTTTTTGTAAAATATGCATAAGCAAAACATCCATTGTATGCCTTATTCGCCCACGGTGAGGCTGTAAGATTTTTCGTTTCTGTTTGTGGGCAGAAAGGCTGTAGATATTATGGAGAACTTGATTGGTAATGAGTATATATCAATAAAGGCTCTTGAAAATGGTGTTAATATTATTGGTCTTACGCGAGGCAAGGACACTAAATTTCATCATACTGAAAAGCTTGATGAGGGTGAGGTATATATTGCGCAGTTTACAGAGATTACTTCTGCCATTAAGATAAAAGGAAAAGCGGAAATATATACAAAGTATGGCAAAATCATGTCAGATACGAAATAAGAGGTATTGTAATATGTGGACAGTTGTTTATATATCGCAGGTTGAGAAAAAAGCTCGTGAGCTTGTAGGACTTCTTTGTAATAATGGTATTATCTCAAGAGTGAGAAATGTAAACTGTGGAAATGAAAACGGTTGCTTTGAGGTGTTGGTACCTCAGACGGAGCTTGATATGGCACAGGATTTAATTTTTGAAAATGAATTTTAACATAAAAGTGGGAGGCAGATAAAAATGGAGAGCAAAAATATAAGAACTATCGGTGTTTTGACGAGTGGCGGAGATGCGCCGGGTATGAACGCTGCTATACGTGCTGTTGTCAGAGTAGGTAACTATTATAAACTGAAGGTTATGGGTATACGCCGCGGTTATAATGGTCTTATCAATGGCGAAATGGAAGAAATGGGAGCGCGTTCGGTTTCTGAAACACTTCAGAAGGGCGGCACAATTTTGCAGACTGCCCGTTGCCTTGAGTTTAAAACAGAAGAAGGCGTAAATAAAGCTGTTGAAATTGCAAGAGTATTTGGACTTGACGGTTTAGTGGTAATCGGCGGTGACGGCTCATTCAGAGGCGCGAGAGATCTTTGTAAAAAGGGATTGCCCACAATTGCTCTTCCGGGTACAATCGATAATGATATAAGCTGCAGTGAATATACAGTAGGATATGATACTTGTCTTAATACTGTTAAGGATGCGGTGGATAAAATCAGAGATACTGCGCAGAGTCATGAGCGCTGCTCAATTATTGAGGTTATGGGCCGTGCTGCGGGATATATCGCAATTCAGGCGGGTATTGCCTGCGGCGCTGAGGTAATTCTTGTTCCTGAGCGGGAGTGGACTTTTGATGAGGATGTACTGCGTCCTATATTGGAGAGTAAGGCGCGAGGAAAGAAGCATTCAATTGTTGTTGTTGCCGAGGGTATCGGCGGTGTAATTGAAATGGCTAAGGAAATTGAAGCAAAGACCGGTATCGAGTCAAGAGCTACAATTTTAGGTCATGTTCAGAGAGGCGGAAGTCCTACTGTTCGTGACAGAGTTATAGCAAGTGAAATGGGAGGCAGAGCTGTAGAGCTATTGCTTGAGGGTAAGCAGAATAGAATTGTGTGTATGCAAAATCATAAGATTGTGGACGTTGACATCGATGAAGGTTTAGCAATGACAAAGGAGCTTCCTCAGCAACTTGTTGACTTGGCAAAGAAATTGTCAATATAAGATGATTTGGGGATGTTTTTTGAACATCCCCTTTTATAATAAAAAAATACTGCGTTTGGAGAATTTGATTATGAGAAAAACAAAAATTGTTTGTACAATGGGACCGGCAACGGAAAGTGAAGAGGTATTGCGTGATTTGATTCTCGCCGGAATGGACGTTGCAAGAATTAATTTTTCACATGGCACACATGATGAAGCGCGTGAAAAAATAAGTAAAATAAAGAAGGTTCGTGAAGAACTGGATGCTCCTGTTGCTATTCTTCTGGATACAAAAGGTCCGGAAATAAGAATAAAGGACTTTAAAAACGGCAAGGTTGAATTAAAAGAAGGACAAAAGTTTACTCTCTGCACAGATGATGTTGAGGGTGATGAAACTCGTGTTTCAATAACATATAATGATTTGCCCAAGGATGTTAAAGCGGGAACGCATATTCTGATTGACGACGGTCTGATTGATATGGAAGTAATTAGCATTAAAAGCAACAGAATAGTATGTGAAGTTAAAAACGGCGGTGTCATATCAAATAAAAAAGGTGTTAATGTGCCTAATGTTTCACTTTCAATGCCGTATATGAGTCAAAAGGATATAGATGATATTTTATTTGGCATAGAGCAGGATGTTGATTTTATAGCGGCCTCGTTTGTGCGCAGTGCGGACGATGTTATGGAGGTCAAGCATCTTTTAGAGCGCAACGGCGGTAGCGATATAAACATCATTGCCAAGATAGAAAATGCAGAGGGTGTTGAAAATATAGATTCTATTATTCGTGCTTCACACGGTATAATGGTGGCTCGCGGTGATATGGGCGTTGAAATTGATATGCAGGATCTTCCTGTAATTCAGAAGCAGCTTATCAAAAAGACGTACCGCGCAGGTAAGGTTGTAATAACCGCAACGCAGATGCTTGATTCTATGATAAGAAATCCGCGTCCTACAAGAGCGGAAACAACAGACGTTGCAAATGCTATTTATGACGGAACAAGCGCTATTATGCTTTCGGGAGAAACAGCTATCGGTAAATATCCTGTTGAAACTGTAAAAACAATGGCGTCAATCGCAGAAAGAACAGAAAATGATATAGATTATATCAGAAGACTGGCAAGAATGGAATTTGATTCGCGTATGGACGTAACAAACGCAATAAGCCATGCTACCTGTACAACGGCTCATGATTTGGGCGCTTCGGCCATAATTGCGCTGACGTATTCGGGCGGAACAGCCATGCAACTTTCAAAATTCAGACCGCAGTGCCCTATAATAGCTCCTACGCTCAGTGTTAAGGCGCGCAGACAGCTTAATCTTTCATGGGGTGTTATTCCCATTATGAGTGAAACAAGAAGCAATACTGACGAATTATTTGACCATGCGGTTGAATGTGCTCAGACTACAGGTCTTGTAAAAAACGGTGACCTTGTGGTTATTACGGGAGGAGCACCGATGGGTGTCGCAGGTACAACAAATATTATGAAGGTGCATCTTGTAGGTCATATTCTTGTAAGCGGACAGGGAATGACAAAGCTTAATAAAACTGCCAATGTATGTGTAGCAACTGACCTTGATGAATTGAGAATGAATTTTACTGAGGGAGATATACTGGTAACCAATGAGGTTACAATGGCGATGATTCCTGTTTTGAAAAAGGCATCAGGTATTGTTTCTGAGGAAAAAGGCGAGGCGAATAATGCTGTTGTGCTTGCTATGGCGCTGGATATTCCGGTTATTACCGGAGCAGTCGGCGCGACAAAGATATTAAAAAGCGGAACTACTATTACTATTGACGGCAGTCATGGACTTGTATACTCGGGAACCGAGCATATACTTTAATGTAACTGCAAGTAAGATTTACCACGCATTTAAAGGCGGGGGACGCTTATTTACAAATTTACGTTACCCCCTCAGTCGCCTTACGGCGGCAGCACATCTATTAGGGGAGCCTGACACATCGCTAAAGTATAATTTATAGGTTTTGTTTACAGCCTGAGTCCTTGCAAGGACTTTTTATAACAGAGATTTAAGAACCAAAATATGGAGTGAGAAAAATGGCATTTATAAGTAAAACATATTTAACTGTCCGTTATGCGGAAACGGATATGATGGGAATTGTACATCATTCAAGATATTATCCGTGGTTTGAGGTTGCGCGCACGGACTTTATAAAATCAAGCGGTGTAACATATACGGAAATGGAAAATATGGGTGTTCTGCTGCCTCTTACAGAAACAGCCGCCAAGTATTTATACGGTTTAAAATATGAAGATGAGGTTCTTGTGACCTGTAAGCTTACAAAGCTTACAGTTGCAAGGTGCGAATTTAGCTACGAGGTTTATAAACTGCCTGAAATGAAGCTTATGTCTACCGGAAAAACCGGGCATGGCTTTGTCAATCGTGAATTTGTGCCTATTAATTTAAAGAAATCATATCCGGATTTATGGGAAAAACTTACTTCTTTGTTATATAAGGAGGAAATATGAAAATCGTAATTTTAGATGCGGGAACGCTTGGTGACGATATGGAATTCTCGCTGTTCGAAAAATTCGGAGAAGTTGAGATTTATCCTGCAACGAGCGAAACGGAGCTTGAGGGGCGTGTCAAAAACGCAGATGTTATAATAGTTAATAAAATTAAGCTGAATGGGACTAATCTGTCTGACGCGGCGAATTTAAAGCTAATTTGCGTTACTGCTACCGGATATGACAATATTGACTTGGATTATTGTCGAGAAAATAAAATAGGTGTATGCAATGTACGCGGCTATTCGACAAATTCAGTAGCGCAGCTGACTGTTTCAATGGCATTGTCGCTGGTGAATCATTTGCAGAGCTTTAATGAATATGTGGTAAATCATAAATATACTGAAAGTGGAGTACAGAATTATTTAAAGCCCACATTCCATGAAATATCGGGATTGACATGGGGAATTGTGGGAATGGGTAATATCGGAAAAAAGGTTGCGGCTGTGGCTGAAGCTTTAGGTGCGAACGTAATTGCATATACAAGAACCGAAAATGAAATGTACAAATGTGTTGGAATAGATGAGTTGTGTGAAAAGTCGGATATAATTTCTGTTCATGTGCCGCTGAATGAAAAAACACATAATTTGATAAACCGCGAACGCATTTTAAAAATGAAGAAAAGTGCGTTGCTGATAAATGTTGCCCGAGGCGCTGTAGTTGATGAAACTGCGCTTACGGAAGCTGTCTGCAATGAGAAAATAGGCGGAATAGGCATTGATGTGTACAGTGTTGAACCTATGACGGCTGACAGTCCGTATAATAAAATACTTGGACGTGATAATGTAATCTTCACTCCGCATATGGCATGGGGAGCTTATGAAGCAAGAATACGCTGCATGGAGGAAATTTCGGAAAATATAGTTGCATTTTTTGATGGCTGTAAACGTAACAGAGTAGATTGCTAAAAATTGTCAGAAATATGAGCGGCGGTTGAGAGTGTATGTCAATACACCAAATGAAAAAATATTTTTTCTGCCGGCAAATTGCCGGCAGTTTTTTCTATCTAATAGAAAAATAGTACCTTTCAAGTACTATTTTCTGGTGGCAAAAAAGTCTGTTTATTGGAGTGGAACAGCAGTTACGATAGTGACTTATTTACTGTAATTCTGTTAATGTGACAGAATCGGTTGCTTTTAAAGATTCGCCTTTTGTAATATCAAATGTAAAGGTTCCGGTATCAATTTTTGTAAGATTTTCGCTTATTCTTAATTTGTTCGATGTACTGTAGATTAAAAGATTTCCGTCACCTTCTGCTATATAGCGTCCGGGAGGGATTTTATCCGGACATTTCAGCGTAGAATTTGTCAGCGATATTATATCGCCTTCTGCAAGCGGCTTTATACTGTCCACTTGATTAAGATATTCTTGTTTTTTTTCAAGCGACAGCGTTAATTCCTCAAGCTCTTTTTTTGAATCTGCAACATCCTGTTTTATTGTTTCAAGCTGTGTGGTGTATTCTTCTGCTTCAAGACCGATTTCTGTTTTTGTTTCTATGTCGAATTCCGCTTCAGATACAAAATCCTTAAGCTCGCTTCTTTTTTTCTCAAGTTTATAATTTTCTGCTTCAAGCATAGAAAGCGCATTTGTAAATTCGGCTTTTGCTCTGCTTTTTGTTGAATGAAAATGAGCAAAAAATCCTGCTGCCACGGCAATAGCCAATACAATCAGCGAAGCAGCAGCAATAATAATAACTTTCTTTTTATTATTCATGATGTGACCGCCTTTCCGTATTTAGTCCGCCGGATTAAATTTTGCTTCTGTTTCAAGCTTGATAATATCGCCGTCTGATAGGGGACAAGTAAAATCAGAGGCGGTGAGTTTTGTATTGATTTTAAGCTTGTTTTGAGAATCAGACACCAAAAGACTGCCGTTGCCTGTTACGGAATATGAACCTGCGGCTATATGCTTGCCTGCGGTGTACATTCCTGGTGTAAGTATAATTTCTCCGCCTCCTGAATTCTTTATTAAAGCATCCAGCTTGGCTATTTCGTCTTTTTTTTCTGTAATCTGAGTTTGCAGCTCGTCAAATTGCAGCAGCAGTTCATCAAATTCTGATTTAGCTAAATCTCGTGCTTCCTCATAGTCGGTTATATTGTTCAGCTCTGCCTTTTTTTCTGCGCGTTTGTCATATAACTCATCAACATCTTCGCTTAATCGTTCATTATCAGATAAAGCTTTCTGAAAGCTTTCGCTTTCATCTTCAAGCTGTTTTGTAATTTCTGCAATACGAGTATCACTTTTAGGAATAAGAAGTCCGATAACATAACCGCATAGAACAGAAAATAAAACAGCAAGAATAACTGACAAAATTAACAGCTTTTTTCTGTCCCAAAAGATATCTTTTATTTTTTGCGAAACAGTGTTGTCTGTCTGAATAATGTCCAAATCTGCAATTGTGTTTGCACTATCTGAAGGACTGCTCTGCTGTGTATTTTGATTATTCTGATAGTATTCATATATTTCCTGAGCAATAAATTCGTTTTCATCAGCCATAGCAATACCTTCCTAATTCAGAGTTTTTACTAAAAATACATCTTTATATTGGTGTGCAAAGCTGTCATGCGACAGCTTTGCTTTTTTGTCATCGTCAAAAAAACCGAAAACAGATGGACCGGAGCCGCTCATAACAGCACCCACAGCGCCGTTGATAAGCAGTTTCTTTTTTATTCCGCCTACAACCGGGTGCATCTTTTCTGTAACTGCTTCCATAACATTGCACATATTTTGGGCTATCTCTGTTACGTTTCCGGTTTCTAAGGCTTTTATAATTCTTTTTGTGTCGGGACGTTTTTCTATAGACGCATTATCAATCTGTTCATAAATTGCGGCTGTAGAAACATTTATGGGAGGTTTTACAATCAATGTCGTTGTTTTAGGCATAGACGGCAGCGGAGTAAGTATTTCGCCTATACCCTCTGCAAGCCGAGTTCCTCCCATGATGCAGTACGGAACATCCGCGCCAAGCTCAGCTGCGATAGAGCATAGCTCATGTTCGGAAAGCTCTGCATTAAATAATGCATTCATTGCGCACAGCACCGCCGCACCATTGCCGCTGCCACCGGCAAGTCCGGCGGCTACGGGGATATTCTTGTGAATTATTATTCTGACTCCACCCTGAATACCTGTCTTTTTGAAAAAAATCTGTGCTGCCTTGTATGCGATGTTTTTTTCATTGGTAGGCAGATATTTAAGGTTTGTGCTTATGGTGATACCACTGTATGTTTTATCCACAATTATCAAATCAAAAAGAGACACTGTCTGCATAATCATTTCGACATCGTGATAACCGTTTGGACGCTTGCCGATAACATCAAGCGTAAGATTTATTTTCGCATAGGAACGCGCAATTACGCGATTACCTGTTATAACAATATCATCTGACAGCATAGGCTCCTCCTTAGAATGTAAATTAAAGTATGGAATGTGATTGATTAACTACGTTCTGTATGACTTCTTCCGTTATATTATCATCGCATTCTGATTTTTTTATATATGCAAGATATTCAATGTTTCCTTCAGGGCCTTTTATAGGGGAGAAGGAAAGTCCTGCGATGTGCAAATCAATACTGCGCGCAAAGTCAAGTATATTTTTTATAACCTCAAAATGAATTTTTATATCCTTAACGACGCCTTTTTTTCCTACCTGCTCGCGTCCTGCCTCAAACTGAGGCTTTATCAGTGCTGCGATTTCGCCGTCATCAGCAAGTAAATTTTTTGCAACGGGAAGTACAAGACGAAGCGAAATAAAGGAAACATCAATAGATGCAAAATCGATTTTTTCGCCTATATCTTCCGGTGTTACATAACGTATATTTGTGCGTTCCATATTCACCACGCGCTCGTCCTGACGCAGCTTCCATGCAAACTGTCCGTATCCCACGTCAACGGCAAATACTTTTTTAGCTCCGTTTTGCAGCATACAGTCAGTAAAACCGCCTGTTGAAGCGCCTATATCCATAGTTGTTTTTCCTTCAAGCGTAATAGGAAATTCCTTCATAGCCTTTTCAAGCTTAAGACCGCCCCGGCTTACATATTTCAGCGTTTCGCCGCGTATTTCCACATTTGTGCCGTCTTCACTGACCTGCATTCCCGGCTTATCGCATTTTTGATTATCTATATAAACCTGACCTGCCATAATAAGAGCCTTTGCTCTTTCTCTGCTCTCTGTCAGACCTTTATTTACCATAAAAATATCCAATCTGATTTTTGCCATTTTGGTATATTTATCTCCTTTCATCAGTCTGCTGATTTAACATATCATTTACGATTGACTGCGTGTCAAGACCGTACAGCCTGTCAAGCTCATCTATTGTTCCGTGGGTGATGGGGGTGTCGGGGAAAGCGTAAATCTTCATTTTCGCATCAATGTTTTTCTCGGACAGGAGAGTAGCGATTATTGAGCCGATACCGCCTATTTTAACATTATCCTCAATAGTTATGACGTTTTTTGTTTTCATCGCAGCAGCAATTACTGCCGCTTCATCAAGCGGCTTTATGGTTGGCAGAGTCAAAATCTCGCAGCTTATGTGATGCTGATTTAAGGCGTCCGCTACTTCCTGCGCGCGCTTAACCATTCTTCCCGTTGCAATTATTGCAAGATTGCGTCCGGAGGATATAGTGACAGCTTGTCCGAATTTGAAAGCTGTTCCTAAGGTTTTAGCCTGAGTGCTGCCGCGCGGATAACGTATCGCGATTGGACCGTTGTGTTCATTAACCGCATAGCAAAGCATCTGATCAAGCTCTAAAAAGGTAGACGGTGAGAGGATAGACATATTGGGCATATGCGAAAGATAAGATATGTCATAAATCCCTTGATGTGTTTCGCCGTCCGCGCCTACTATTCCGGCTCTGTCTATAGGAAATACAACGTGCAGATTTTGCAGACACACATCATGCAGTGTTTGGTCATATGCGCGCTGCAAAAATGATGAATACAGCGGAATGACGGGTACATAGCCTGCTGACGCCAATCCTGCTGCAAGAGTAACACCGTGCTGCTCAGCTATTCCGACATCAAAAAAGCGTTTTTTGAACAGCTTCGGAAATTCGGATAATCCTGTTCCGTTTGGCATAGCTCCTGTAATTGCGACTACCTTATCATTTTTTTTGGCGATTTCTATAAGTGTTGTTCCGAAACGGCTGCTGTAGGTTTCGCCGCTTTTCTTTGCTTCGCCCGTAGATGCGTCAAATGCAGAAATGCCATGGAATTTTTGCGGATTGCTTTCAGCCGGAGCATAGCCTCTGCCCTTTTTTGTCTGTATGTGTATTAAAACAGGCTTGTTTTCACTTTTCGCATATTCTAAAACAGAAATAAGCGAATTAATATCATGACCGTCAACAGGACCAATATAAGCAAATCCCAAATCATCGAATAATGTTGTTGGGATTACCATTCTGCGTATTCCTCTTTTAATTGTACGGATACTGTTTGCTATGGCATTTCCCGCAAACGGCAGCTTATTTAAAAATCTCTCAATTATATGCTTTGATTTAAAATAAAATGGAGAGGTACGCAGATTTCTCAAATGCGATGCGATAGCACCGACATTTTTCGAAATTGACATTGCGTTGTCATTCAGAATAAGAATAAGAGGTGTTTTGGAATGACCTGCGTCATTCATTGCCTCATACATCATTCCGCCTGTGAGAGCGCCGTCACCAAACACTGCGATAACATTATATTTTTCACCTGCAAGATCACGTCCGCGAGCCATTCCCAAAGCGGCGGAGATTGATGTTGAGCTGTGCCCTGTATTAAATGAATCAGCCGGGCTTTCACTTCGTTTCGGAAATCCCGACATACCGTTAAACTTACGCAGTGTATCAAACTGACTGCGTCTGCCGGTAAGAATCTTATGAACATAGGCCTGATGTCCCACATCAAAAACTATTTTATCTTCAGGCACATTAAAAACAGTGTGCAAAGCAACAGTCAGCTCAACAACTCCGAGATTGGAGGCAAGATGACCGCCGGTTTTTGATACACTGTCAATCAAAAACTTACGAATTTCCCTGCATAATTCGGGAAGCTCGCATATATCAAGTTTTTTTAAATCATTAGGTGATTCGATTTTATCTAAAAGTTTATACATTCTAAAGCCTCATTATCATCCTTTTAAATGCTTGAAGAAGTACATTAATTTACCTACAATAAACACGATGCTGTTGCCGTTTTGCATTGAAATTCCTTTGGACATAGCCTTTCCGCCTATTGTGAGCGCTCCTACAAGACCGGTAAGAATAAGACCGGGGAGCATACCCGTCAGCTGAAACTTTGCTACCAGTTCAGTAACTATAAGAGTGGTTGTTGCGCCGGAAATAATACCTGCAATATCACCGATAACATCGCAGCACATATTTGCAAGCTGCGGCGCGTGACGGATAACAGAAATACTTTCCCGCGCACCGGGGACCTTTCTTGACGCCAAAGAGTGAAATGGTTTTTCTTCGGCGGACTGAACGGCTGTACCAACCATATCGAATAAAATATTTACCGCAATTATCAGAAACAACAGAAGAAAAGCAAAAGAAATTGTAAGCGACTGCATTGCAACTGATGTGATAAAGCTGAAGGTTACAGACAATATAAACGACAATACAACTACTATTATTGTCCATTTGTGTGAAGTGGAAACATTTGATTCGGGTTGTGGTACCTTGAATTTCTTTCGTTTCGGTATGTCAGATTTGTCCAAGTTAAGTTCTCTCCTTTAGGTTATATAAATGCATATTATTAAAAACGGAAATACACATCCGTAAAAATACAAATTTTAATAGGGCAATGAGCAGAGTAAAGTTTGCGGCTTAGGTCCGGTAGGTTTTCCCGAGAGTCTGCTTTATCGTCGCCGAAGAAGCGGTTTCCCTTTAAAGACTCACACATTGATAAATAAATAGTTACCGGATTGCCACTTAGTCCGCACTGCAATCCCCTGCCCATCCGGGTCACGACAGTCTAGAAGTTTTCCCAAACAGCCTGAGCTCTCCGTATCCTCTTTTGCAAATATGGTTTCAACACGCATTGCCTCCTTACCGTCTGGCCGGACGGCGAAGAAGTTTTGAACGTATATCCGCCATATCCACTCAAGGCTGGCTACGCTGCCCACAGCATTCATACCAAATCCCTTGTGAGGCTTTGGATTACTAACCGCGAAACAGGTTTTCCCCTATGCCGTAACGACTTGCTCCCTTAGGGGGTCTAGGCCGCCACAGTCATAGGCCTCCACGGAAAAGGGGGAAAGGTAACCATGCCATTGGAAACCGCCCCTAAACCTTAACTCCCAGCATCAGCCCCGAACTGGGCGTTCAAAGCAAAACACCAGAAACTTCATCGATGTGCCATTTGGCGGATTTTTAGGCCCGCTTTCCGAAGAACCGTACTGACTAGAATACTGCACCGCTATTTGCTATGATTATAGCATATATTTTATTAAAAGTCAATTAAAAACCTGTCTGCGGATTAGTAAACAATTTATTAAAAATATATACAAACTGTAAATAAATTTAATCGTCTTGATTTTTAGAATGTAATGTGATAGAATTAATCACAGCATAGCAAAAGAAAGGATTTATTTAAAATGGATGAAATTTTACATGATGTGTCTATGGCACACAGAATAGTCATAAAGGTAGGAACATCTACTCTTACATACGATACCGGTAAAATGAATCTTAAGCGCATAGATCGTCTTGCAATGATACTTAGTGATTTAAGAAATCAGGGGAAGGAGATAATTCTTGTTTCCTCCGGAGCTCAGGGCATTGCAATGGGAAAGCTGGGTCTTAGCAAAAAGCCGGATGACATAAAGGGTAAGCAGGCGATTGCTGCTGTGGGACAGTGTGAGTTGATGTACCTTTATGATAAGGTGTTTTCATACTATAATAATACTGTGGCTCAGATATTGCTGACGCGTGAGGATATTGCTATTCCAAGACGTAAAAGAAATATTCAAAACACAGTTACTACCTTGCTTGAAATGGGTATAATTCCTGTAGTAAATGAAAATGATACAGTTTCCTTCGATGAAATAGAAATCGGTGATAACGATACATTATCAGCTGTTGTAGCAGATTTGGTTGATGCGGATTTGCTGGTATTATTCTCGGATATTGACGGTCTTTATTCGGAGGATCCACATAAGAATAAAAACGCGGAGCTTTTACCTGTTGTCTATGACATAGATAAGGTGCGTTCGCTTGCAGGCGGAGCTGTGACAAACCGTGGTACGGGAGGAATGGTGACAAAGCTTGACGCAGCTGAACGCGCGACAAATGCGGGTATCCATATGATTATTGCAAACGGTAATAATATGGATGCATTATATGATATTCTTAATGCAAAGCCGGTAGGAACCTTATTTGTATCAAAGAATTTTGAACAATAATCCGTCAGGAGGAATTAAAATGAATACAGAACTTTTAACAAAAGGAACGCTTGCAAAGGAGGCAGCGTATAAGCTTGTATCTGTCACAACAGAAACTAAAAATAAGGCGCTTGAAGCAATAGCAACGGCACTTACTGTAAAAGCTGATGAAATTATTTCAGCTAATAATGCAGATATAGAAAATGCAAGAAAAAATGGAATTCGAGAGGCTATGATTGACAGACTTACGCTTACAAAGGAGCGTATTGAAGATATTGCCGAGGGAATAAGACAAGTTATTGCGTTAGATGACCCGATAGGTGAGGTAGTAAAATCATGGACACGTCCGAACGGACTGGAAATAAACCAAAGACGCGTACCTATGGGAGTAATCGCTATAATTTATGAGGCTCGTCCAAACGTAACGGTTGATGCGGCGGCGCTTTGCCTGAAAACATCAAATGCCTGCATTTTGCGTGGAGGAAGCGAGGCTATAAATTCAAACAAGGCTATTATGAAAATAATGCAGGAGGCGGCATATATGTCCGGTATTCCTGAAGGAACCTTGAATATAATCGAGGATACCTCGCGTGAAACTGCAACAGAGCTTATGAAAATGAACGGATATATAGATTTGCTTATTCCGCGCGGCGGAAAAGGTCTTATAAAGAGCGTTGTAGAAAATGCAACCGTGCCGGTTGTTGAAACTGCTGCGGGCAATTGCCATGTGTATGTTGATGTTGACGCTGATATTGATATGGCGCTTAAAATCGTGCTTAATGCAAAGGTGCAGCGTCCTTCGGTGTGTAATGCTGCCGAAACTCTGCTTGTTGACAGACGTATAGCCGATAAATTTATACCGGCTGTGTTTACGGCGCTTAAGGCTCATAATGTTGAAATAAGAGGCGATGAGGCTTCTGCCGCTTTTGACGAAAGTATCGTTAAGGCTGATGAAGAGGATTATTATACTGAGTATAATGATTATATTATGGCGGTTAAAATAGTTGACGGAATTGATGAAGCGATTGAACATATCAATAAATATAATACAAAGCATTCAGAAGCGATAGTAACGGAAAATGCGGAAAATGCAGAAAGATTTTTGAATGAGGTGGATGCCGCGGCTGTATATGTAAACGCATCTACAAGATTTACTGACGGTTTTGAATTTGGCTTCGGCGCGGAAATTGGAATAAGCACTCAGAAAATGCACGCAAGAGGTCCTATGGGACTTGAATCGCTTACTTCAATTAAGTATACAATTATCGGCAATGGTCAGATAAGGGGATAGGATAAATATATTAAAGGCTTTGTTATGTTAGTATAAAATGGGGGTATATATATGGGGAACAGTGAAAGTGTTTTGAACAAGGAAGAAAATGCTATAATGCCTGCTGAGGGAACAGAAATAATGGAAGAAGAGGAAACAGCGGCGGAGGGAAAAGCGGATACAAAGGAGGAATCAGCCGATACCGAAAAGGATTCCGACAGTGATGAAAAGTCAAACGGAGAAAACACCGATGAAAGCGCTGGGGAAAGTGTCGGGGAAGGTATTGGCGAAAACACTGAGAACAACGGTAAGACACCCTTTTTAAAATCAATTTTGGAAAGAATAAATTGGAAAAAGGTCATGCTTACGGTTGGAATAGTCGTAGCAGTGCTTGCCACAGCATATGGCGGCGGAGTTCTGTATTACAGCAGTCATTTCTATTTCAATACCCAAATCGGCAGCTTTGACTGTTCAAACCTGAAGGTTGAAGCAGCAAAGGAAAAAATACAGAATGAAATAGACAATTACAGCTTCACGTTTTATGAAAAGAACGGTGAGCAGGAAACAATCACCGGTGAAGAAATTCATCTGAAATGCGGACAGGTGGAAAACCTTGATAAGCTTAAAGAAAAGCAGAATGCACTTTTGTGGCTGACGGATAAGGAGAATCGTTCTCTGCCGCTGGATATTGAAGTGGAATACAACAAAGACGCACTTTATAACAGGATTACGCAGTTGGATTTTTCGAAAAAGACAAGAGAAAATATGAAAGGCGCTTTTGACAATATCTATTATGAAAATGGAACTTACAGTGTAAAGGATGACGGTACAAAGGATATTGTCAGTGTAAATTCAACGTACCAAATGGTAAAGCCGAAAATTAAGGAGCTTTACCGAGGTATGTCCATGGAGCAGGAAAATTGCTACGGTGGTCTTGCAGATGATGATAATATGAAGGGTGTGCTTAATCTTCTAAATAAGTACGTTTCAACAAAGGTAACCTATAAAAAGGGCGATAAAGCCATTGTGCTTGATGGTGATACAATCAATGAATGGCTTAGTGTGGGCGAAAATAATTCGATAAACATTGATAAGGAGCAGATAAAAACATATGTTGACACACTGGCAGAGGAATACAACACGGTTGGCAGTGAGCGAAAATTTAAAACAACCAAAGGTGAAACAGTGACTGTTTCGGGTGGAAATTACGGCTGGCTTATAAACAGCAAAAAGGAAGCAGAGGAGCTGCTGAATTTAATTGTAAACGGTGAAACTGTTGAGCGTGAACCGGTTTATAAGCAGACAGCTGCGGCACACGGCGTTGATAATGACTTTGCCGGCACATATGTTGAGATAAGTATAGGAGAACAGCGTATGTGGTTCTATAAGGACGGTGAGCAGATTATATCGTCTGATATTGTGTCGGGCAATCCTTATAAGGGAAATGCTACTCCGACAGGTACATATTATATTGTGTACAAGGATAAGGACGCGGTATTAAGGGGCGCGGACTACACAACTCCGGTGTCGTTCTGGATGCCGTTTAACGGTGGTATCGGTTTACACGACGCCACATGGCGCGGACGCTTCGGTGGTACTATTTATAAGGGAGGCGGCTCTCATGGTTGTATTAATCTGCCATACAGTGTGGCATCGAAATTGTTTGGGCTGATTTCGCCGGGTGATCCGGTAATAGTATATTAAAAATAAAACAGGGACACTAAAATCCGGTGTCCCTGTTTTTGTGTCCCTTAAAATAATTTTTCCAATAATTTATTTGACCGTTCAACAAACTTTGTCATTTGCTCTGCCGGCAATGGACTGTGGCTTATTTTAGCAAGGTCATAAACATGGTCTATAACAAGATTTGCGTCCTCGTCGCCTAATGTGTCAATCTTCTGTATAAGCGAGTTGTTGGAGTTCAGCACAAGTGTAAATTCGTCCTTGAACATACCTGCCATGCCTGCCATCTGCTGACCGTATGAACGATACATTTCCTGCATACGTCTTGACTGTTCGCCAAGAAGAATTACAGCAGGAATAGAAGCGTCCTTTAATGACTGCACTTCAATTTTAAGTGATTCGTCACCTATTTCGTTCTTGAATTTTTCTATAAGTTTTTCGTCCTGCTCTTTTGCGGCTTCGTCCTTTTCCTCTGAATTTGAAATATCATTTATTGCAGAGTCAATTCTCTTGAATTTGACGCCGCTCTGCTTCATTTCAATGAAGGATATAAAATGCGTATCCATCATAGTTGGGAGCATAACCGCGTTAAGTCCTTGATTTTTAAACATATTGATATACTGTGACTGTATCGCGGAATCTGAAACGTAGTAAACATCCTTTTCCTCTTTGCCGTCAAGGTATTCGTCAAGGGTTATATACTTGTCGTTCAAATCCTTGTAAATAATAACATCTTTAATTTTATCATAGAACTTTTCATCGCGCAGACAGCCGTATTTGATGAAGATGTCAATGCTGTCCCAGTACTTTTCGTAATTTTCACGTTCATTCTTGTATATGCTTGTAAGCTTATCCGCAACCTTTTTTGTAATATGGGCAGAAATCTTTTTTACATATCCATCGTTCTGCAAGAAGCTTCTTGAAACGTTAAGAGGTAAATCGGGGCAGTCGATAACGCCCTTTAAAAGCATAAGAAATTCCGGAATTACTTCTTTTACATTATCGGCAACAAACACCTGATTATTGTATAATTTTATCTGTCCCTCCTGACCTGCAAATTCATGATTGATTTTCGGGAAATATAGAATACCCTTTAGGTTGAACGGATAATCAACATTCAAATGTATCCAGAATAACGGTTCGTTAAAGTCCATGAATACATTGCGGTAAAATTCTTTGTATTCCTCGTCCGTACATTCTGATGGCTTCTTCATCCAAAGAGGATTGGTGTTGTTAATCGGCTTCGGTTCTTCAGGCTCGTGCCCCTCTCCATCCTCATGGTCATGTCCGCAGTCACATTCATGGTGTTCTTCCTTTTTATCGGGAGTTTCAATGTAAATCTCTGTAGGTAGGAATGAACAATACTTGTTAAGAATAGAACGTATATTGTATTCCTCAAGGAATTCCGTGCTGTCTTCGGCGATGTTCAGAGTAATTGTTGTGCCTCGCTCTGTGCGTTCGCCGTCAGTCATGTCAAATTCCATGCTTCCGTCGCATACCCATTTTGCAGCCTTTGCGCCATCCTGATATGAGAGAGAATCAATTTCAACGCTGTCCGCAACCATGAACGCACTGTAGAAGCCAAGTCCGAAATGACCGATAATCTGAGAATTTTTATCTTCCTCATCCTTGTACTTTGCAAGGAAATCACTTGCGCCGCTGAACGCAATCTGATTGATGTACTTGTCAATTTCCTCAGCAGTCATGCCTATGCCATTATCGCTGATAACAAGCTTTTTTGCGTCTTTGAAAATAGAAACTGTAACCTTATACTGTGGGTTGTCCTCAATTTTTGCGTCACCTATTCCCACAAGCTTTTTTAGCTTTGTGATGGCGTCACAAGCGTTTGAAACAAGCTCTCTAAGGAATATATCCTTATCCGAATAAAGCCATTTTTTTATGATAGGGAAAAGATTTTCGCTGTCAACTGAAATATTACCCTTTGCCATTTTAAATCACTCCTTCTATGTGGTTAATACAGTAAATTATTGTTTAACATAGTAAGCCTCCCCTAAACACTTTTGCCTTTGGCAAAAGCCGCTTTGCGGGTTTCAAGGCTCCCCTAATAGGGGAGCTGTCACGAAGTGACTGAGGGGTTTTAGTATTAAAATTTTTGCCATAAACCCCTCCGTCGCCTAATGGCGACACCTCCCCTAATAGGGGAGGTTTGCAAACACCACTCCGCCCTTCGGACACCTCTCCTCAAGGAGAGGCTTGCAGAGCACCGCAATTAATACAATAGAAAACCCGCAAGTTTGAGGGAGGGGTCTGGGCGAGGGATATAAGCGAGCGCAGCAACCAACGGTTGCAAGGAGCGCCCTCCCTCCCCAGCGTTTTTTGGTACTTTTGTACGTACAAAAGTACATAAATAATAAATTACAAAAATTATTAAGCAAAATAATTTTTGTGTCTCTAAACAATAATTTATATATTCATTAATTATCATATTTTTCGTGCATAATTTTTTCTATTTCATCATAATTAACATCATTGTTATAAACATTTAAGTCACGCTCATTGAATTTTTTATTTTTTTCCTTAAAATCCTCATGGTCTTTTTCAGCTTCGGATATTGTTTTAATACCTTTTTCATGCCAATCCTTAATTATCGAATTTATATATGGAAACGAAAGCTTATTTGTACTTAAAATACAATATTCATAAGCAAGAGCAACCATTTCTTCATTCATTCCATATTCATTATGCCATGTTTTTAAATATAATTCCTCCGACTTTGAAAGATTTCTGTCGGTTATTCCGAAAAGCTTTCTAAGTGAATAAAAATACCCGCTCTTTTCCTTTTCCTCTTTTATATAATTATCAACTGCGTCCATTGTTGTAATGCCGTTTTCATGCCAGCCTATCGCAACCTTTTCAATATATTTCATATTGCGTTTTTCCTTAGAAACGCAATATTCGAGGAGCATTATAATAACCTCGGGAGAAAATCCAAGCTCATCATAAAACCAATACAGTGTTTCAAGGTCACTATTATTCAGTGTTTTACCTAAAATCTCCTGAGCAAGCGAGCAAAGGTCGGCAAGAATTTTATTATCCATCATTAAATATGCTATGTTTTCAGGAGATTTTTTTTGAGTATCTTTATTTTTTATATTTTGGTTTATTTTGCTTCTGCTTGTATTTTGATTTATTTTTCTGCTGCTTGAGGTATTTCCTCCAAAATAAATACAGTCGTTATTTACTGTTAAAATTTCTTCCTTTGACCAGTATTCAAAAGCATTTACAACATCGCTTTCAAGCAGATTAAGCTTTTTTGCAATTTCAGAATTATCCTCTGAAATTCCTTTGTATGCAAGATTTAACGCGTAAAGATACACCTTTACATATGCGCCGTTTGCATTAAGCATTTTTTTCTCTATAAAATCTGTTGAAACAGGAATAAAGTCCATTTTTGTTATAAATTCAGGCATAGTTTTTTCTCCTTGATTGTATTCTGTGTAAGATTAATTATATTGCATTTTTTTTGTTTAGTCAATACGGATTTTTTCTGTAAAAAATAAAAAAAACCATGATATAGCTATTGACATATCGTGGTTTTTGTGATATTATTATAAACTGTATCCGAGTCTTTAAAAACAGGGTACTATACGATAAATTTTACAATATCATTGTATGTATTATAGCATGGTTTTATTCAAAATGCAAGTATATTACAAAACGATTACAGAAATTTGTCGAAAGAACACACTTTACTTATTAAGATGATGAGGTGATTGACTAAATGGTGCACGAGGTAGAAGTAGGAAAAAATACCCGTCTGAGCTATTCAAAAATTAAAGAAGTTTTGGATATGCCTAATTTGATTGAGGTGCAGAAAAACTCCTACAAGTGGTTCCTGGAGGAAGGTCTTAAGGAAGTATTCAAGGATATTTCACCTATAACAGACCATGCCGGAAAGCTTGTTCTTGAATTTTTCGATTACCACCTTGATTATAACTCAAAATATTCCGTTGAGGAATGTAAGGAAAGAGACGCAAAATATGCGGCTCCTTTAAAGGTAAGCGTAAGACTTATCAATACCGAAACAGGTGAAATTAAGGAACAGGAAATATTTATGGGAGATTTCCCGCTTATGACAGAGCAGGGAACATTCATTATTAACGGCGCTGAACGTGTTATCGTCAGCCAGCTTGTTCGTTCACCGGGTATATATTATGAATTTGAACGCGATAAGACAGGTAAGCCGCTTTATAAGTCAACTGTAATTCCGTACAGAGGCGCATGGCTTGAATATGAAACAGATTCAAATGATGTTTTCTCAATAAGAATTGACAGAACAAGGAAGCTTCCTGTAACTGTATTTCTAAGAGCAATGGGTCTTGGTTCAAATGCCGACATTATTGATATGTTCGGCGAGGATGCAAGAATTCTTGCTACTTTTGAAAAGGATACTACTTCTTCAAGTGATGAAGGCTTGCTTGAAATATATAAAAGACTTCGTCCGGGTGAACCTCTTAACGTCGAAAATGCAAGATCACTTTTGAACAATATGTTCTTCGACCCGAAGCGTTATGATTTAGCTCGTGTAGGTCGTTATAAGTTTAATAAAAAGCTTGCAATTTCAGCAAGAATAAAGGGCAAAATTCTTGCTGAAGCTGTTGTTGATCCGAGAACAGGCGAAATTCTTGCAAACGAGGGCGACGCTGTTACTGCTGAAATGGCAGAAAAAATTGAGCGCGCAGGTGTGAATAAGGTTGAGCTTATGATTGAGGAAAAGAAGGTAAGAGTATTCTCAAACGATATGGTTTACCTTTCAGAATACGTTGATTTTGACGTTACTGATATTAAGGCTGATAAGGTACGCCGCACAGTATTGGAAGAAATTCTTGAAAATGCTCAATCAGATGAAGAAGCAAAGGAACAGATAGAATTGCGTATGGACGAGCTTAGTCCTAAGCATATCACAATAGATGATATGTTTGCTTCTGTAAACTACTGCCTTGACCTTGCGAACGGCACAGGCTCAATAGACGATATCGACCACTTGGGCAATCGTCGTTTACGCTGCGTGGGCGAGCTTTTACAAAATCAGTTCAGAATAGGTCTTGCGCGTATGGAAAGAACAGTACGCGAAAGAATGTCTGTTCAGGAGCTTGAAATTATTACACCATCATCATTAATAAATATACGTCCGATTATTGCTACAATAAATGAATTCTTCGGTTCATCACAGCTTTCGCAGTTCATGGACCAGCCTAATCCGCTGGCAGAGCTTCGTCATAAAAGAAGAATTTCAGCATTGGGTCCGGGAGGTCTTTCAAGAGAGAGAGCAGGCTTTGAAGTCCGCGACGTTCACTATTCTCATTACGGAAGAATGTGTCCTATTGAAACTCCTGAAGGTCCTAATATCGGTCTTATTACTTCACTTGCAACCTTTGCAAGAATTGATGAATACGGATTTGTTGAGGCTCCGTACCGCAAGGTTGATAAAGCTACCGGCTGCGTAACAGATGAAATTGTTTATATGACAGCCGATGTTGAAGATAATTATATAGTTGCTCAGGCTAACGAGCCTCTTGATAGTGAAGGTCATTTCCTTGACCGTAAGGTTTCCGCGCGTTTCCGTGAAGAAATTGTCGAGGTTACCCCTGACAGAATTGATTATATGGACGTTTCGCCAAGACAGCTTGTTTCGGTTGTTACGGCTTGTATTCCATTCCTTGAAAACGACGACGCTAACCGTGCGCTGATGGGTTCAAACATGCAGTGTCAGGCAGTGCCGCTGCTTACTACCGATTCACCTATCGTAGGTACGGGTATTGAGCATAAGGTTGCAAAAGACTCAGGCTCTGCTGTTCTTGCAAAGGAAGACGGCGTTGTTGAAAAAGTTGCGTCAGATGAAATTATAATAAAGGGCGACAGCGGCGCAAGACATACGCATAAGCTTATAAAGTTTACACGCTCAAACCAAAGTACTTGTATAAATCAAAGACCTATCGTTGTTGAGGGTGAAAGAGTAAGCAAAAATGATATTATTGCCGATGGTCCGGCTATGGATAACGGCGAATTGGCTCTTGGTAAAAATATTCTTATCGGTTTTATGACATGGGAAGGATATAACTACGAGGACGCTGTTCTTATAAGTGAAGAGCTTGTTAAAAACGATGTGTTTACATCAATTCATATGGAAGAATATGAATGTGAGGCAAGAGATACAAAGCTTGGTGCTGAAGAAATAACAAGAGATATTCCTAACGTTTCAGAGGACGCTTTAAAAGACCTTGATGAACAGGGTATTATAAGAATAGGCGCTGAAGTTCATTCGGGAGATATTCTTGTCGGTAAGGTAACACCTAAGGGTGAAACCGAGCTTACTGCAGAAGAAAGACTTCTTCGCGCAATCTTCGGTGAGAAGGCAAGAGAGGTAAGAGATACCTCATTGAGAGTTCCTCACGGCGAAAGCGGTATAATTGTTGACGTTAAAAAGTTCACCCGTGAAAATGGCGATGAATTGTCACCGGGCGTAAATCAGGTTGTATGCTGCTATATAGCTCAGAAGAGAAAGATTTCTGTCGGTGACAAGATGGCGGGCCGTCATGGTAACAAGGGTGTCGTATCGCGTGTATTGCCGCAGGAGGATATGCCTTTCCTTGAGGATGGTACTCCGCTTCAGATTGTGCTTAACCCTCTTGGCGTGCCTTCGCGTATGAATATCGGACAGGTGCTTGAAATGCATCTTGGCTATGCTTACAGATGTCTGAGCTTAAAAACAAGAGAAGAGCTTGAAAATACAATAGTAGACGATAACTTCAGAGAAAACATTCTTTCTGCTTATGACCATAAGCGTCCTGACAAATTTATAAAGCTTGCAACACCTGTATTTGACGGCGCTCAGGATGAGGATCTTAAGATTGCGTTTAAGGAAGCAGGTCTTAAGGAAACATTCAAGTCAACAGTTTATGACGGACGTACGGGTGAAAAGTTTGATAATGATGTTACAGTCGGTATAATGTATTATCTGAAGCTGCATCACCTTGTTGATGATAAAATTCACGCTCGTTCAACAGGTCCTTACTCACTTGTTACGCAGCAGCCTCTGGGCGGTAAGGCACAGTTCGGCGGACAGCGTTTCGGTGAAATGGAAGTTTGGGCTCTTGAAGCTTACGGTGCTGCTTATACTTTACAGGAAATATTAACAGTTAAATCTGACGATATTGTAGGTCGTGTAAAGACTTATGAGGCTATCGTAAAGGGAGAGAATATTCCTAAATCAGGTATACCTGAATCATTCAAGGTATTGGTTAAGGAATTACAGTCACTGGCACTTGATATCAGAATATTAAATCACAATATGGAAGAAATTGATCTTGATGCGTCATTTGATGACGATGACGAGGATATTGTTGCAAATGATGATTTGATGGTTACTATGGAGGATCGCGACGGAATTACAGATCAGTTCGATGAGGATGACCTTGACGATGCAAGTATGATTATTGAAGAAGATTTCAACAGTGATTTTGATGATTTTGACAGTGAGGAAAGCTCTGAAGATTTTGATGATGACGATGATTTTTAATAGATAAATAAGTATATTTCCTAAAGTAAAACTATGGAGGTTTTTAAATGTTAGAATTTAACAGCTTTGAAGCAATAAAAATCGGCTTAGCATCTCCCGAGACTATTAAAAATTGGTCATACGGAGAGGTATTAAAACCGGAAACCATAAATTACCGTACATTGAAGCCCGAAAAGGACGGATTATTCTGTGAAAAGATTTTCGGTCCCACAAAGGACTGGGAATGTCACTGCGGTAAGTATAAAAAAATCAGATTTAAGGGTAAGGTTTGTGAGCGATGCGGCGTTGAAGTAACAAAATCAAAGGTACGTCGTGAGAGAATGGGTCATATT
>JALEPO010000020.1 GCA_022768695.1 Clostridia bacterium | reverse complement strand
ATTGAAAAGCTTGTATCGGTCATGGAACAGCGAAATACCGATCTTGTCGCCTGTAGCTTTGAAATGTTTGACGGTAAAAAAGTTACAAGAACAATAACTAAAACAGATGGTTTATACCGTACAGGCAGTGAAGCGCGCATTGATTACGCAAAGCAGCTGTATATGTATGAACCGGACGGTATTCAGGGAGCGCCGTGGTACAAGCTGTATAAGATGAACATAATCAGGAAGCATAATATAGAATTCCCCGATATTCGAAAAAGTGAAGATGATGTTTTTATTGCAAAATATGTAAATTATATCAGCAGCTTTGCTGTTACGGGCGAGGTGCTTTGCAGATACTATGAAAACACCTTCCGCCGATTCTGGGATAAGTATCGTTTTGATATGTTTGATACAGCGGTAAAATCTACGCAATATATGCTTGATATTGTTTATGGCTGGAACAAGGAAAACACTGCGGTTCGTGATAAAATATACGGTGATTACTTTCAGAAAACGTTTGCGAGCCTGTGCTTTTTATTTAACCCTGAGCTGAAGCTTGGTATATGTAAGCGATATTCAAGAATAAAGGAAATATCCGCGCAATTTTTGCGAGATATCCCTAAGGATGATTTTAAGGTTAATCATCCGGTATTTTATTATATGAAAAATGGTAATTATATAAGGATTTACATACGAATGACGCTGTATGTAATGCGTCATATTTTTGATTAATTTATTAAGATTACAGTTTTTTGACAAATAATAAAATACCTTGACTAATAAGAGTGAAACGTGATACTATTTTATTACAGAATTATAGATAGAGTTGAGGAGAGAGAATATGGATTCAAGTCACAGAGACAGAATCAAGGAAATCCAAAGAAGAAAAGAAGAAAGAGAAAAGGAAGCAAAAAAGAAGAGAATATTATTTAATCGCTGTTTGGTAATTTTGATAGGTTTAGCAATTATATTTCTGATAGTGTTTGGAATAAAAAGCTGTGTGAGTTCAGTTTTACAAAAACGCGCGGAAAAAGCGGCAGATGAACAGGCGATTACTGAGAGCGTTCAGACGCCGCAGCCGCAGCAGAATGATATTATCAATACAGAGGGCAGTATCGATCAGAGCTTTTATGCAGGTTCTGCATTTGTGGGAAATTCATTTATAGATGGTATGGAGATTTATGAGCTGCTTGATGACGTGGATTATTTTGCGCGTGTAGGACTTTCGGTAAATGATGCTATGAGTTTGTCTACATCAACCGGAAGTGTTCCGGTGATAGATGAGCTTAATAAGGATACACAATATAAAAAAATATTTTTTATGTTTGGAGAAAACGAGCTTGGCTGGCAGAATATCAGCAGCTTTCAGACAAATTATGAGGCTTTAATTGAGAAGGCAAGAGCTTATCAGCCGTCTGCCGAAATCTATCTGCTGGCAATAACTCCTATAACAGATAAGGTGTCAAGCACTGCGAAAGACGGAACTACAAATGAGAATATTGTGAAATTCAATAAGCTTATAAGAGAGGTTGCTCAGGCAGAAAATGTTAATTTTGCGGATATTTACAGCGCAGTGGTAAATGATAAGGGTTGTCTGCCTGATGAAGCAGCAAGTGATGGTATTCACTTCGGAGAAGAATACTATAAAAAATGTCTTATATACATACAAAATGCATTCAGAGATTAAATATTATTTATGGAAGGAAGTTATAAGAATATGAGAAAGAAGATTACAGCATTTTTAGCTTGTGGAATATTAGCCATATCATTGGCAGGATGCTCACAGGTCAAGAATATTGATGCACCCGCTTTGGCACAAGCGCTATTGGAGAATGGTGTGTATTCTGAAAACCTTACAGAGGTAAGCAGTAAAATTACAGCCAAAAGATATAATCTTGCAGAGGGTGATGCAGAGGAAATTTATGCGTATGCCGGCACAAATGCGGTTGTTGATGAAATAGCGATATTTAAAACGGCTGATGCTGATGCTGTTTTTGAAAAAGCCGCTGAGCATATAGCAAGTCAGACAAAAACATACGAAAGTTATCGGCCGAGCGAGGTTTCTAAGCTTGAAAACAGTGTGGTCACAACTGTCGGAGATTATGTAATTGTGTGCGTATCTGAGGACAGCGCAAAGGCTAAGGAAATTATTGAAGAATACACTGAATAATTTAGGAATGGGTGAATAATAGTGTACTTTTCAAGCTTGTTATTTATGTTTTTATACCTGCCGCCGGTACTGGGAATTTATTATCTGGTGCCGCGGCGGTTTCGTAACGGCTTTTTACTGTTTGTAAATTTAATTTTTTACGGCTGGGGAGAGCCGGTATTTGTTTTAATAATGCTGCTTTCAATCATAACGAATTACATTTGCGGACTGATGATTGAAAAATACAGAGATAATAAACGTCTTACAAAGACGTTTTTAGTTTTGTCGATAATCATAAGTCTCGGTTTATTGGGGCTGTTTAAATATGCGGGATTTTTTTCGGATATTCTCAGAAAAATTCCTGTTTTTTCAATTATGCCTAAGATAGATATAGCATTGCCTATAGGAATTTCTTTTTATACGTTTCAGACTATGTCTTATACCATAGATGTATATCGCAGGGACACAAAAGCTCAGAAAAATATAATATCTTTTGGAACATATGTATCATTTTTTCCACAGCTTATTGCAGGTCCTATCGTGCGTTACAAAGACATAGCAAAGCAGCTTGTAAAGAGAAATGAATCAATAAAGCAGTTTGCGGATGGTGTGAGAGTGTTTACTGTGGGACTTGGAAAAAAGGTTCTTATAGCAAACCAAATGGGACTTTTGTGGGATACGCTGCGTCCGTCGGCAGAAGCTAACGGTGTACTTGGAGCATGGATTGGCATAATTGCATACACATTGCAGATTTATTTTGATTTTTCGGGCTATTCCGATATGGCTGTGGGCTTAGGCAGAATGTTCGGCTTTGAATTTATGCAGAATTTCAACTATCCATACATATCTAAAAGCATTACTGAGTTTTGGAGGAGATGGCATATTTCGCTGAGTACATGGTTCAGAGATTATGTATATATACCTCTCGGAGGCAACAGATGCAGTATGCCAAGACATATTTTTAATTTGTTTGTGGTATGGTTTCTGACGGGTTTTTGGCATGGTGCAAATGTAAATTTCATATTGTGGGGGCTTTACTATTTTGTGCTGCTCGTTCTGGAAAAATTTATTTTTGGAAAATATCTCGACAAGCTTCCGGGTGTGATACGGCATATCTATGCATTACTTTTCATAATTATCGGCTGGACAATTTTCTATTTTGAAAATTGGGGAGAATTTACGCAATATATAGGATGTATGTTTACATTGGATAACGGAATTGTCAGCGTTGATGCACTAAGCGTGATTATATCGTATCTGCCGCTGACGGTGGCTGCAATGCTGGCAGCTGCTCCGGTATGGAAGAATGTATATCATAAAATTAAGGATAAGAAGTATACAGGAGTATTGGAGTTTATTTTATGCGCAGCTGTACTGGTGTTGTGTACAGCATCGCTTGTAAATCAGAGCTATAATCCGTTCCTGTATTTCCGTTTTTGATGAGGTGATGTAAATGTCAAAAAAACGTGATATATTACTTGTTGTTATGTTTTGCGGATTTTTAGGCATAATGGCATTGGGGACTGCGTTTCTACCCAAGCGGGATTTTTCTGTAAATGAAAAAAGAGCATTGGAAAAATTCCCTGAGGTCTCTTTCGGCAGATTATTTTCCGGAAAATGGGAGAATGATTTTGAAAACTACATTTCAGATCATTTTCCAGGCAGAAATTTCTTTACTGCTGTGGATTCGTACTATACGCTATATACCGGCAGAAATGGTGCAAAGGGCGTATATAAGGGAAAGGACGGTTATCTTATAAATACACCTGTGGAATATAATGATGAGGTGTTATATGATAATTTAACCGCTATAAATGCTTTTGTTAATAAAACCGGCTTAAAAGCAACAATGATAGCTGTGCCGACTGCGGGATATATTATGTCGGAGAAGCTTCCTGAGGTACACAAGGAATATAATGACGAATATATAATCAAAATAGGTATAGAAAAAGGACTTGAAAAAACAGAATTTATTGATTTGATTGATGAATTTAAGCGTCATAAAGAAGATATGCAGCTTTATTATAAGACAGATCATCACTGGACAAGCCAAGGTGCGTATCTTGCGTATTTGCAATATGCAAAGGCTCATGGATTTGAGATTGAAACTGATTTTGATATTCATATTTATGACGGATTTTACGGTACTTCGTATACAAAAAGCGCTTTATGGAATGAGAAGCCCGACAGTATTGAGATATGGGAGTATCCTATAAATGCTGACGTAGTCATAAATGATGGGCTTGAGGATGAAGAATACAAGAATATGTTTTTTACAGAGCATCTTGATGAGCCTGACAAATATCCGGTTTATCTTGATGGAAATCATGCATTTGAGCGTATAACGAATCATGATAGTGACGGTGGTAAGCTGTTGGTTTTAAAGGATTCATATGCACATTGTCTTGTGCCGTTTCTTGCGAAGCATTACAGTTGTATAGATATGGTTGATTTAAGATATTATCTTGACTCCGTTTCAAAGCTTACAGAAGAAAATGAATATGATGAGGTGTTGATGATATATGGCATTAGTAGTCTGTGCGAGAGCCGTGATATATCAATACTGGAATAAAAAAATCTGCATATTTAACAATGCAGATTTTTTTTATGCAGAAATTGTTCATGGGGAAGTAATCAAGATTTCGGCGCACTGGCAAATTTCGGATAACTAAAGCAGGTTTTTAGAAAATGAACGTGTCGGCGCATGAAAAAGTATGCATATTGAAGTGGAGCGTCAACTTTGATAGTAGCTTTTTATATAAAAAATCTAAAATAATGATAAGCAAAATGTATTTTTTATTTACAATTAACAAATAGTAAATAAAAGAGAAAAAAGTATTGACAAAACTTTAACAATGTCGTATAATAACAATGAAAAGATTGATAAATAATTAACGATAAAAATTTATCAATCTGTAATGTAACCAAAATCATAATTTAGGAGGAAATTATTATGGCGGAAATTAATGTAAATGAGATGATTAACGGCTATGTAGAAAAAGCGCAGAAGGCTTTGAAAGAATTTATGAAGCTGGATCAGGCACAGGTTGACGCAATTGTAAAAGCAATGACTCTTGCCGGTCTTGATAAGCATATGGAGCTTGCAAAGATGGCTGTTGAAGAAACTGGCAGAGGCGTTTATGAAGATAAAATAACAAAGAATATGTTTGCGACAGAATATGTATATCATTCTATTAAGAATGAAAAAACAGTAGGAATTATTGCAGAAAACGATCTTGAGGATTACGAGATTATTGCAGAGCCTGTAGGTGTTGTATGCGGCGTAACACCTGTTACAAATCCTACGTCTACAACCTTGTTTAAGGCACTGATTTGTATAAAATCAAGAAATCCGATTATATTTGGATTCCATCCGTCAGCACAGCAGTGCAGCGCTGCTGCGGCAAAGGTTGTACTTGATGCGGCTGTTGCTGCGGGCGCGCCGGAAAATTGTATTCAGTGGATTGAATATCCTTCGATTGAAGCAACAAATGCGCTTATGAATCATCCCGGTGTAGCAACTGTTCTTGCAACAGGCGGCAGCGGTATGGTAAGAGCCGCATATTCAACCGGAAAGCCGGCGCTTGGTGTTGGCCCCGGTAATGTACCATGCTATATTCATAAAAGCGCTGACCTTGAACAAGCTGTAAATGATTTAATACTTTCAAAAACATTTGATAACGGTATGATTTGCGCATCTGAACAGGCGGCAATTGTTGATAAATCAATCTCAGCAAAGTTTGAAAAGCTTATGAAAAAATACGGCTGCTATTTCCTAAAAGATGATGAAATTAAGAAGGTAGGGGATTACTGTATAAACAGTGAGAAGGGTGCTGTAAATCCTGACATTGTTGGTAAGAGTGCGGCTTGGATTGCTGAAAATGCCGGAGTTAAGGTTCCGGAAAACACCAAAATTCTTCTTGCAAAGCTTGACGGTGTAGGCCCGGAATATCCGTTATCACGCGAAAAGCTTAGTCCGGTACTTGCATATTTCGTGGTAGATTCAACTGAAGAAGGTATTGAAAAAGCTGAGCAGATGGTAATGTTCCACGGTTTGGGACATTCGGCTGTTATTCATGCCAAGGACGAGGCGGTTATTTCGGAATTTGCAAATACAATGAAGGCGAGCCGTCTAATTGTAAACTCACCATCATCACATGGCGCAATCGGAGATATATATAATACAAATATGCCGTCGCTTACTCTGGGCTGTGGAAGCTATGGCGGTAACAGTGTAAGCGGTAACGTTACAACTGTAAATCTTATCAATCAGAAGAGAGTTGCAAAGAGGAGAGTAAATATGCAGTGGTTTAAGGTTCCGGATAAGATATATTTTGAAAATAACTCAATTCAGTATCTTGAAAAAATGCCTGATATTTCACGAGCATTTATTGTTACTGACCCGGGTATGGTAACCTTGGGATATGTAGATAAAATTCTTTATTATCTGAGAAAAAGAGCGGATCATGTTCACTGTGAAATATTCTCGGATGTTGAGCCTGACCCGTCAATCGAAACAGTACAGCGCGGCGCAAAAATGATGGATGAATTTAAGCCTGATGTTATTATTGCGCTTGGCGGAGGCAGCGCGATGGATGCGGCAAAAGGTATGTGGCTGTTCTATGAGCATCCTGATGTTGACTTTAATTCGCTCAGACTACGTTTCCTTGATATAAGAAAGCGCGCGTTTAAGTTCCCTAAGATGAGAAATAAGGCTCAGCTTGTAGCTATTCCTACAACATCGGGAACAGGCTCTGAGGTAACAAGTTTTGCAGTTATTTCAGATAAAAAGAATAATATGAAGTATCCTCTTGCCGATTATGAATTAACTCCGAATGTGGCAATTATTGACCCTCAGTTTGTAATGTCACTTCCTAAGGGCGCAACAGCAGATACCGGTCTTGATGTTCTTACACACGCAATTGAGGCGTATGTATCGGTAATGGCATCAGATTATACTGATGGTCTGGCTATGAAGGCAATTCAGCTTGTATTCAAGTATTTGCCCAGAGCGTATAAGAACGGTGCTGAGGATGCCGAGGCAAGAGAAAAAATGCATAATGCAAGCTGTATTGCGGGTATGGCATTTACAAATGCATTCCTTGGACTTAATCACTCAATAGCTCATAAGATAGGCGGAGAATATCATATTCCGCACGGCAGAGCAAACGCGGTATTGCTGCCGTATGTAATTAAGTATAATTCAGAGGTACCATCAAAGTTTGTTTCATTCCCGAAGTATAATAAGTTTGTTGCGGATGAAAAATATGCAGAAATTGCAGCATTCCTTGGACTTCCGGCAAGTACAACAAAAGAAGGCGTTGAAAGTCTGATTAAAGCGGTTAAGGATCTTATGAAGGAAGTAAATGAACCGGCAAGCTTTGCAGAATGTGGTATAAGCGAAGAAGAATATATGTCAAAAATGCAGGATATTGCAAACAAGGCATTTGAGGATCAGTGTACAACAGCAAATCCGAAGCTTCCGCTTGTAAAAGAAATTGAAGAAATTATGCTGAAGGCATATAAGGGTGAATAATAACAAATCAGGCTGATTAGCCGTAAAATAGTATTAATATATAAAGAAAACAGGAGTCTGTAACAGGACTCCTGTTTTACGGTGGATAAAAAGGAAAGGGGATTGCACGGTGGAAGCAATGCAATCCCATGATGATTGATTATGAAATATATTCAATATATTTCATAACTATTATACAATAAATACTTGAAAAAAGCAATAGATTTTGTTAAAAACATTATAAATCTTCTAAAATCGCATAGGTAAGCCCAAATTTGATGATATACTGCATTCTGTAAATCATATATATGCAAATATTTTCCGGTGTAATTTACTAAAGACGGTGCTAAACTGCCCAAATACATTTACTTGCAAGCTGTTAGTCAAATCTTTATCAAATAATAATGGCAAAATATATATTAGTTTTAAAAATAAACGACTATATTTTCTGATTTGCTCTGTACTTTCTTTATATTGTATAAATTTGAGTAATAATACACAATATCAAGTGCATATTTTTGGTGAAAACAACAATGTTTGTTGGATTATGAAATTAATTATTGCAATGCTGTAATTCATGGTATATAATCAAAATAAGTAGTTTAGTACCTGATACTAATAGGAATTAATAATTTTGTCGAAACTCAGAAAGGAGTGTACGGTTGATGAGTAAAAAGGAGCGCCATGCTTTTTTGCTTCGGAAGATAAAAGAAGATCCTTTTTTAAAGGATGACGATCTTGCAAAGGCTTGCGGTGTGAGCGTGTCTACGATTCGCTTTGACCGTGCAGAGCTTGGAATTGCCGAGTACCGTGAACGCGTGAAAAATGCCGCTGTTGACGGATTTAACAATCTGCGTTCTGAGGGGGAAATTTTGGAGCTTGAATTATTTCATAATGGCTCATCGGTGCTTACAACTGATGATACTATGAGCTTTGAGGGGACAAATATAATTAAAGGACAGTGCATATATGCTTTTGCTGAAAATCTTGCATTAAGCGTTATAGCGGCTAAGGCTGCTCTTGTAAAGGTTGCAAATGTGAAATACATTAATGAGGTATATTCGGGCGACAGGCTGTTTGCAAGATCTCAGGTTGTGCGGGTAAAGGAAAAGGAATTTCTTGTGCATGTATTTATAAAAGCAAATATGAACGAGGTATTCAGAGGCAAATTCAGCCTTGTAATATCGGATAATTAATAAAGCAGAAAGGCTAAAAAATGAGAATTATTATTGACGCTATGGGCGGAGATAATGCACCGCAAGCACCTGTTGAAGCAGGCTGCAAGGCATCAAATGAGCTGGATGTGGACATTGTTTTCGTAGGTAAAGAGGAAATACTTGTAAAGGAACTGAATAAATACAGTTATAATAAGGAAAGAGTAAGTATTGTAAACGCAGAGGATGTGATTACAAACCATGAGGAACCTGCTAAGGCTGTAAGAAGTAAAAAAAATTCTTCTATTGTTGTGGCTGCAAATATGCTGAAAAATAACGAGGGTGACGCATTGCTTTCGATGGGTAATACGGGCGCGCTGCTTGCGTCGGGACTACTGATAGTAGGAAGAATAAAGGGTGTTTTAAGACCGGCGCTTGCAACACTGCTTCCATCAGCAAAAGGACCTAAGATGCTTATTGACGCAGGCGCAAACACAAACTGTAAGTCAGAAAACTTGGTTCAGTTTGCAATTATGGGTAGCATATATATGAAAAATGTTATGGGTATTGCTTCTCCTACGGTAGGACTTATGTCAAATGGTGAGGAGGAGGGTAAAGGCGATGAGCTTACAAAGGAAACCTTCCCTCATTTAAAAAATGCACCTATTAATTTCATAGGAAATATCGAAGGCAGAGATGTTATGGAAGGAACAGCGGATGTTGTAACCTGTGACGGCTTTGTGGGGAATGTAATATTAAAAACCGTGGAAGGTATGGGTTCTGTAGTCGGAAACATGGTAAAGGATATGTTTACAAAGAACATATCCTCAAAGATTGGCGCACTTTTTGTTATGAAAAGCATTAATGCGTTCAAGCAGTCTATGGACTATCGTGAATATGGCGGAGCACCGCTGCTCGGTACTAAGAAGCCTATAATTAAAGGACATGGCTCGTCTGATGCAAAGGCAGTTTATTCTGCGATAAAACAAGCAAAGAAATTTGTTGAAACAAATATTATAGATGAAATTATAAAGAATGTTAGCAATATGGAGGAAAAGTCAAATGATTAACGCAAAGATAATCGGTACGGGCGCGTATGTGCCGGAAAAAGTGTATGACAATGCCTATATGGAAAGTATTGTTGATACAAACGATGAATGGATAACAAGACGTACAGGAATAAAGGAGCGTCATATTGCGGCAGATAATGAATATACTACCGATATTGCGATTAAGGCAGCGGAAAGAGCTGTGGAAGATGCCGGAATAAGTCCTGAGGACTTGGATTTAATTATACTTGCAACGGTTACTCCCGATTATTTTACACCTGCTTGCGCCTGTCTGGTTCAAAAGGCGATAGGTGCGGTAAATGCTGCCGCATTTGATTATAATGCTGCGTGTTCGGCATTTGTAACAGGTCTTACAATCGCAAAGCAGTTTATTGTGTCGGGTACATATAAAAATGTTTTGGTAATATGTGCCGATGTTTTAAGTAAGGCAACGGATTATAAGGATCGCGCAACCTGTGTATTGTTTGGCGATGCAGCCGGAGCGGCTGTTGTATCAGCATCGGAGGAACCGGGTATTCTTGAAACCGATCTTGGCTCGGACGGTGATTTGGCAATTACTTGTCTTGCATACAGAAACGATGAGGAGGAGCTTGAAAAGCGTGTTGGCGGCAGAAAGAATACAATATGGATGGCAGGTCAGGCTGTTATGAAATTTGCTGTAAAGGCAATGGCTGATGCTTCAAGCAGAGTTGTTGAAAAGGCAGGCCTTTCATGGGATGATATTGCTCTTGTAGTACCGCATCAGGCTAATTACAGAATTGTTGACAGCGCTATAAAGCGTATGGGTGTCGATAAGGATAAGGTATATTTAACATTGCATAAATATGGTAACACATCGGCTTCGTGTATACCGGTTGCACTTGCGGAGGCTGCCGCGGCAGGAAGGATAAAAAAGGGCGACAAGATTGTGCTTGTAGGCTTCGGCGGCGGACTTACATGGGGAGCGACTGTTTTAGAATGGTAACAGATATAGAAAGGAAGAGTTAAAATGAACACAAGATTATGTGAGTTACTTGGGATTGAGTACCCTATTATTCAGGGTGGTATGGCATGGGTTGCAACTGCGGAGCTTGCTGCTGCTGTATCAAACGGCGGCGGAATAGGACTTATCGCTGCCGGAAATGCGCCGGGTGAAATTGTAAGAGAACAGATAAAAAAAGCAAAGTCACTTACCGATAAGCCATTTGGTGTTAATGTTATGCTTATGTCACCGTTTGTTGAAGAGGTTATGCAGGTAATAGTAGAGGAAAAACCGGCTGTTGTTGCGACAGGCGCAGGAAATCCGGGCAAATACATCCCTGTGCTTAAGGACGCGGGAATAAAGGTAATGCCTGTAGTAGCGAGTGTTGCGATGGCAAAGAAAATGGAAAAGGACGGCGCTGACGCAGTTATTGCTGAAGGTACGGAAGCCGGCGGACATATTGGAGAGCTTACAACTATGGTTCTTGTGCCGCAGGTTGCGGATGCAGTTTCAATTCCTGTAGTGGCGGCAGGAGGTATTGCTGACAGCAGAGGCGCTGTTGCGGCGTTTGCGCTTGGCGCAGACGGTATACAGGTCGGAACACGTTTTATATGTTCTACAGAGTGTATTGCACATGATAACTATAAGCAGGCTGTATTAAAGGCAAAGGATCGTGACGCGGTTGTTACAGGACGTACAACAGGCGCTCCGGTAAGAGCATTGAAGAATAAGCTTACAAGAGAATATGACAGATTGGAAAAGGAAGGCGCATCTTTTGAAGAAATTGAAGCGCTTGGTGTTGGCGGATTAAGACGTGCATTTGAGGAAGGTGATGTTCAGATGGGCTCACTTATGGCAGGTCAGTCGGCGGCTATGGTAAAGGAAATCCAGCCTTGTGCTGATATTATAAAAAGTTATTTTAACGGTACCGAGGCAGTTATTGAGGAAATCACTTCAAAGCTAAGATAAGGAGAATTAAGAAATGGGTAAATTAGCATTCGTATTTGCAGGACAGGGAGCACAGGCTGTAGGCATGGGCAAGGAGCTTGCAGAAAATTTTGATGTCGCAATGAAAACCTTTGATGAAGCAAGTGAAGCGCTTGGCTTTGATATTAAGGATATGATTTGGAATGGCGATAAGGAAACTTTGATGATTACTGAAAATACTCAGCCGACAATAGTAACAATGAGTGTTGCGGCACTCAGAGTATTGCAGGAAAAGGGTATAAAGCCGGATGTGGTTGCAGGACTTAGTCTTGGCGAGTATACAGCACATATAGCGTCAGGTTCAATGAATTTTGAAGACGGCGTAAGACTTGTTAAAAAACGCGGAAAGTATATGCAGGAGGAGGTTCCTGTAGGAAAAGGTGCGATGGCTGCTATTCTTGCGCTTACAGCTGATGAAGTAAGAGAGTGCTGTGAGGAAGCATCAAAGGTTGGCGTATGTACAGGCGCTAATTTTAACTGTCCTGGACAGATTGTTGTATCAGGTGAGGTTGCGGCTGTTGAAAAATGCTGTGAGCTTGCAAAGGCAAAGGGTGCAAAACGCGCAATGCTTCTTCCTGTTTCGGCGCCATTCCATTGTGAGCTTCTTATCGGAGCGGGCGAAAAGCTTGCCAAAGAGCTTGAAAATGTAGAAATCGGCGATATGCAGATCCCTGTAATAACAAATGTAACCGCAGATTATGTAGGTTCAAAGGAAGATATTAAGCCGTTGCTTATAAAACAGGTATCATCATCGGTTTTATGGGAGGACACAATAAGAAAGATGCTTGCAGACGGAGTAGATACATTCGTTGAGGTTGGACCGGGAAAAGCATTGAGTGGTTTTATAAAGAAAATAACAAAGGATGTCAATGTATATAATGTTGAAGACATGGCATCGCTTGAAAAGACTTTGGAAGGTCTGAATGCATAAGAGAGAGGAGAAAGTGAAATGTTAAAGGGAAGAACAGCCATAGTAACAGGTTCCGGAAGAGGTATAGGCAAGGCTATTGCAATGAAGCTTGCTTCATATGGCGCAAATATTGTAATCAATGATATTCCGTCATCAGAGGATGCAGACAAGACTTGTGAAGAAATAAAATCAATGGGAGTTGAAGCGATCGTTATAAAAGGTGATGTAAGAAACGCTGACGATGTTAAAACTCTTATAGACACAACAGTTAAAACTTTCGGAAGCATTGATATATTTGTAAACAATGCAGGCATTACGCGCGACGGTCTTATGCTTCGTATGAGCGAGGAGGACTGGGATCTTGTAATGGACATCAATCTAAAGGGTGCGTTTAACTGTATAAAGGCAGTTGCAAGACCTATGATGAAGCAGAGAAAAGGTTCAATTATTAATATTGCTTCAATCGTCGGAGTAATGGGTAATGCAGGACAGGCAAACTACGTTGCTTCAAAGGCAGGACTTATCGGTCTTACAAAGACAACAGCAAAGGAATTTTCTGCAAGGGGCATCAGATGTAATGCTGTAGCGCCCGGCTTTATCCAGTCAGCTATGACAGACGTTCTTTCGGATGATGTTAAGCAGAAATATTTTGACTCTATTCCGCTTGGTAAATTTGGCAATACAGAAGATATTGCGAATGTTGTAGCATTTTTAGCATCTGATATGTCAAGCTATGTGACAGGTCAGGTGATTAATGTAGACGGCGGATTAGTAATGTAATTTACGATATATATAACTTTATATATATAACATCATGTGAAAGGGGGTGCAAAGGAAATGGAATTTGAAAGAGTAAAGGCAGTTATCGTTGACCAGCTTGGCGCAGACGAAAGTGCTGTAACTATGGAAGCATCATTTGTTGATGATTTAGGTGCAGATTCATTGGATATAGTTGAGCTTATCATGGGTTTGGAAACAGAATTCGATATTGAAATACCTGATGAACAGGCTGAGAAGATTAGCACAGTAGGAGATGCTGTAAACTATATTAAAGAAAATGCGTAATGCGGTTTCGGAGTTGCGGAGCCTTTACAGGCTCCGCTTATCTGAATATTTAGGGAAATTAATTTTATTATTATATACATTTTGTAAAAATACGGGAGGCAAAACATGAGAAGAGTTGTAGTAACAGGTTTAGGCGCAGTTACACCGATAGGAAATAATACGGCTGAATTCTGGAAGGCTATAAAAGAAGGCGTATGCGGCATTGATAAAGTAACGCACTTTGACGCTTCTGAATTTAAAACACAGATTGCCGGAGAAGTCAAGAATTTTGAAGTAACTGATTTTATTGAAAAGAAGGAAGCTCGTAAAATGGACAGATATACTCAGCTTGCTATGGTAGCAGCAAGCGAGGCTGTAGTAAATTCCGGGCTTGATATGGAAAAGGAAGATCCGTGGCGTGTAGGTGTTATTACGGGTTCTGGAATCGGCGGCATTATGACGCTTGAGGAACAGCATAAAATGCTTCTCGATAGAGGTCCCGGACGTGTAAGCCCATTCTTTATACCCATGATGATAGGCAACATGGGCGCTGCGCAGATAGCAATCAAGTTTGGCGCAAAGGGTATCAATGAAAACATTGTAACAGCTTGTGCTTCAAGCACAAATGCTATCGGTGATGCCTATAGACATATTCAGTATGGTGAGAATGATGTTATTATTGCAGGTGGTGCTGAGGCGGCTGTAAGTCCTTTGGCTTTTGCAGGATTCTGTAATATGAAAGCGATGTCAACAAGAAATGATGACCCAAAGACTGCGTCAAGACCTTTTGATGCTGAACGTGATGGTTTTATTCTTAGTGAGGGCGCAGGCTTTATTGTTCTTGAGGAGCTTGAGCATGCAAAAGCGCGCGGTGCTGAAATTATCTGTGAAATGGTTGGATATGGCGCGACTGATGACGCTTACCACATTACAAGTCCTGTTCCGGGCGGCGCAGGCGGAGCAAAAGCTATGGAGCTTGCTGTTAAGGACGCGGGCATGGAGCTTTCACAGATGACATATATAAATGCGCATGGTACTTCAACAAAGTATAATGACCATTTTGAAACAGAGGCTATTAAGTCAGTATTCGGCGAAGCAGCTTATAAGCTCGCTGTTAGCTCAACAACATCAATGACAGGACCTCTTTTAGGTGCCGCAGGCGGTGTAGAGGCTATTGTATGCTCATTGGCAATCAAAGAGGGTTACATACCTGCAACAATAAATTATAAAAATCCTGATCCGGACTGCGATCTTGATATTGTTCCTAATGAGGGCAGAAATCAGGATGTTGAATATGCTATGTCAAATTCATTGGGATTTGGCGGTCATAATGCAAGTATTGTGTTTAAAAAATATGCAGAATAATAAAATTCTGTAAAATATATTCAGAGGATTTTATATACAGGCTGTTATAAAATTGCAAAAATCCAAGAGCAATCTTTATAACAGCCTTATATGTATTACTCTTAGAGGCGACAGTGTTCGCCTTTAAGAGCAGGACATATCGGAGGTAATAAAATGACAAATGCAGAACAGAAAATCGGATATAGCTTTAATGATGTGACCTTGCTCGATGAGGCATTAACACACAGCTCATATGCAAATGAGAAAAAAACTCAGAGCAATGAGCGATTGGAATTTTTGGGTGATTCGGTATTAAGTATAATTATCAGTGATTATATTTTCAGAAAGCTCAGCGGAGTAAATGAAGGCGACTTAACAAAATATCGCGCAACTCTTGTATGCGAACATTCACTTGCGGAGATTGCAAAGAAGATTTCCTTAGGCAGCTTAATAAAGCTTGGACGCGGTGAGGAAATGACAGGCGGCAGAGAACGTGCATCTATTATATCTGACGCTTTTGAGGCAGTTTTAGCGGCTATTTATCTTGACGGCGGAATAGGTGCGGCAAGACGCTGGCTGCTGAATCTTATGGAGGAGGCAGTTGAGGAAACGCTTACCGGAAAAAATTATGATGACTACAAGACGATGCTTCAGGAGCTGGTACAGAAGGGGAATTCTGGAAAGGTGACATACAGAATAATTGCCGAAACCGGTTTGGATCATGATAAAAAATTTGAAGTTGAGGTTATGATTGACGGAGTTGTCTGCAATAAAGGTATTGGGCAAAGCAAAAAAGAGGCGGAGCAACGTGCTGCAAGAATTGCGTATGAGAATATAAAAAAGAGATGAAAACATATAATATACCAATATTTGTTCCTCACAAAGGCTGTCCGTTTGATTGTGTATTTTGCAATCAAAAGCGTATTACAGGAAGTGTTAAGGAAGTAACACCACAGGATGTTGTTTCAATTATTTCCGGATATCTTGTTACACTTCCCCAAAATAATAGAATTGTAGAAGCGGCATTTTTTGGCGGCAGTTTTACGGGAATACCAATAGCTGAGCAGTCTGCTCTTTTAGCGGCAGCAAAAAGCTTTTTAGATAAAGGACTTATTGACGGTATACGGCTTTCTACAAGACCGGACTATATTACCGTGGAAATACTTGATAATTTAATAAAATACGGTGTTACAACGATTGAACTTGGAGTTCAGTCAATGGATAATGATGTTTTAAAGTCCTCAAACAGAGGTCATACAAGTTATGACGTAACAGAAGCTGTCAAGCTGATAAAAAAATATCCTTTCAAACTGGGATTGCAGATGATGACTGGGCTTCCGGGTGATACGGCGGAAAAATCATTAAGGACGGCTGATGAAATTATACAATTAAAGCCTGATTTTGTAAGAATTTATCCTACGCTTACAATAAAGGATACATATCTTGAAACAATGTATAATTCGGGCAGATATGTTCCGCAGACTATTGATGAAGCAGTAGAGTTATCAAAGAAGCTTTTGCTGAAATTTGAAAAGAATGATATATGCGTGATACGCATCGGATTACAGTCCACGGATGAAATAAGCGAGAACGGTTCTGTTGTTGCTGGCCCTGTGCACAGCTCATTTAGGGAGCTTGTTGAAAGCAGTATTTTCTATGATAAAATAGAAAACATTGTTCAAGATGAAATCTCACAAGGGACACTAAAGTCAGGGGACAGAAAAAATATATTTGTAAATCCGCGTGATATTTCAAAAGCTATTGGAAATAAGAAAGCTAACATAAAAAAGATAAAAGAAAAATTCGGTGTGGATTTAAAAATTACCGGGGATGAAAACACAGACAGAAATGAGGTGATAGCGTTTGTTTTTAAAAAGACTTGAATTGCAGGGTTTTAAGTCCTTTGCGGATAAAACGGTACTTGATTTTACAGATGGCGCAACAGCCGTAGTCGGACCAAACGGAAGCGGCAAGAGTAATATCTCAGACGCTATCAGATGGGTTATCGGCGAAATGAGCGCAAAGTCGCTTCGCGGTTCGAATATGCAGGATGTAATTTTTGCAGGTACGGAAACGAGAAAAAAAGTTAATTTTGCCGAGGTTAGTCTTGTGCTTGACAACAGCGAGCATATATTTGATATAGACTTTGATGAGGTAATAGTTACAAGAAGATTATTCAGATCCGGAGAAAGCGTGTATCAGATTAATCGTGCTAACTGTCGCTTGAAGGATATTCATGAGCTGTTTATGGATACAGGTCTTGGACGTGACGGTTATTCGATTATCGGTCAGGGTAACGTATCGCAGATTGTATCAACAAAGGCAGAGGATAGGAGAAGTCTTTTTGAAGAGGCTGCCGGAGTTTCAAAGTATAAGTACAGAAAAGAAGAGGCGGTCAGAAAGCTTGCCAATGTAGAGGATAATCTGGTTCGTATTAATGATATTACTATAGAGCTTGAATCGCAGCTTGCTCCTCTTAAGCGTCAATCCGAGAAAGCAAGAAAATATCTGGAGATTTATACGGAATATAAGGGTTTGGATGTAAATTTGAGTTTGATTACGATTGACAGAAATAAGCTTGCTGCCGAGGAGGCAGATAAGCTTTATACAGAGGTTGAGGATGAGCTTAACGATATGCGCGCAAAGGAGTCGGATACCGAACGTAAAATTTCTTCCTTGTATGATGAGAGCAAAGCTAAGGATGAGGAACAGGCAGAAAAGAACCGTGAGCTGGTAGAAAATGAAACAAAGTCCTCATCAATTAAGAATAATATATCAATAGCTGAAAACAATATTAAAAATAATCATACGCTGTTAAAACGCATAGAATCGGAGATAGATTCTGTAAATAAAAGAAATGCTGAGCGCAGGACTTTAATTATAGAGTACAATCAGGAGATTGAAACAAAGAATAGTGACGCTAAGATTATTTTGCAGCAATTTGATGCTATGCAGGCTGACAATTCGGATATTGCCGCAAAACAGGAGGAGCTTCATAACAGAATTGAAACAGAAAAAGGCGATGTCATTGAGCTTTTGAATGAGGTTTCATCACAGAAGGCGAAAATAAGCGGTATAGAAAATTTAAGAAGCAGCTTTTTAGAAAGACGCGAGGTTGTTGAATCTGAGATAAAGAGCTTTAAAGAAGGTATTGAAAATACCGAAAATGAAATAAAGCAAGCGGAAGAACAGATTGCTGTAAAAAGTGAAAAGCATAAAAAGATAAAGGCAACAGTAGAGCGTCATCAGTCAAACGCTGAAAAATTAAATTCTGATATAAGCCGTATTATTGCACAGTTTAATGAGCTGAACGTAGAATATAATTCAAAAACCTCCAAGAAGCGTATTCTTGAGGGCATGGAGAACGATTATTCCGGTTACGCAAAAAGCGTCAAAGCGGTTCTGAAGGCGGACGAGTTAAAGCGACTGGCTATATATGGAACAATTTCAGGGTTGATTGACGTAAAAAAGGAATATGTAACAGCAATTGAAATCGCTTTGGGCGGAGCGCTGCAAAATATCATAGTGGAATCGGAGGAGGATGCAAAGACAGCCATAGCTTATTTGCGTCGTACAAATTCAGGACGAGCTACATTTCTGCCGGTTACTTCTGTGCATGGACGCGTCATTGACAATATTAATTCGGTTAGTAAAATGCCGGGATATATAGGTATTGGCTGTGATTTGATTTCATATGATAAGCGGTATAACGGAATTATGAAAAGTTTGCTCGGACGTGTGGTTGTTGTTGATAATATTGATAATGCAATTTCAATGAGTCGTCAATTCGGATATAAATTTAGAGTTGTAACGCTTGAGGGAGATATATTAAATGCCGGCGGTTCGCTGTCGGGCGGAAGTGTTAATAAACAAAGCGGATTCTTATCGCGCGCGACCGAAATTAAGACATTATCAAAGGAAATTACGGAGCTTGCTGACAGATTAAAAGCAATGAAGTCGGAAAAAGAATCGGCGGATAATGATTTAAATATGATTAAAAATCAGCTTTCTTCGTATATACCTCTTATGCGTGAATATGAAGATGAAATACTTCGTTTGGAAAATACGGCGGAGCATTTAAGACAATCGCTTTCAACCGGAGGAAGCACAGAACAAAATTATACAAATGAGCTTACTCAGATTGAAAAACAATTATCAGAATCCTCTGAAGAAATTGCTCTATTGCTGCAGGATATGAGAGCAAAACAGAATAGGGCAGAAAAAAAACAGGCTGAAATAGAGTTGCTTGAGGAGGAGTATAATAGTGTAACCACTCAAAAGGAGGAAAAGGCGCAAAGTCTTATGGATGAAACTCTGAAGCTTGGTTCTATTGAGAAGGATATTCAGCTGATAAAGAACAAAATTTCTCAGGCGGAGGAGGAAATAAATAATTCCGAAGCGGAAATTGCGGTCAAAGAGCAGGATAAAGAACGTATTTGTGAAGAAAATGACGCATTGTATAAGCAAATACGAGAATATGAAAAATTAGCCGAACAGACTAAGCTGTTATCAGAGGAAATACGAAAGCAGATTAAGTCTGTTGAGGAGCAAAAGACGAAGATTGTTGAAACATTGCAGTCTATTCAAAATTCAAATAAGGATTTAACCGATAAACTGCTTCAATTGCAGCAGGAGCTTTCTCGTGTGGACAACAGACGTACAAAGCTTAATATGGAACGTGAAAATACGTTAAACCGTCTATGGGAGGACTATGAGCTTACATATAGCTCAGCAGAAGAGGTTAAAACTGAGATTGAGGATGAGAAGGCTGCATTTGCAAGGCTTGCTGAACTTAAAGCATCAATTAAAGCGCTGGGCAGTGTAAATATGGAGGCCATTGAAGAATACAAGACGGTTAAGGAACGCTTTGAATTTCTTTCTGCTCAGAAGGAGGATTTGGAAAAATCAAAAGACAATCTGAATAAGATTATCACGTCGATGGAAGAATTGATGGAGGAGCATTTTACAAAACAATTTTCGGAGATAAACGAAAGCTTTGGAAAGGTTTTTAGGGAGCTGTTCGGCGGAGGAAAGGGAAGACTGTATCTTTCAGAGCCGAATAATATACTTGAAAGCGGTGTGGAAATTGAGGTACAGCTTCCGGGTAAGGGACTTCAAAACATAAATCTTTATTCCGGCGGTGAAAAGTCTTTCATAGCAATCGCATTGCTGTTTGCTATTCTTAGAGTAAAACCTACTCCATTTTGTATTTTGGATGAAATTGACGCGGCATTGGACGATGTAAACGTTTCACGTTTTGCTACATATCTTAAAAATTATATTGAGCAGACACAGTTTATTGTAATAACTCACCGCCGCGGTACAATGGAGGCTGCTACAATTTTGTATGGTGTCACCATGCAGGAAAAGGGTGTATCAAAACTGCTGTCGCTTCATATTGATGATGTCGATGAGGATTTAATAAAGTAAAAGGAAGATGAAACATGGGATTTTTTGATAAGTTAAAAGCCGGTCTGAAAAAAACCAGTGAGGCAATTTCAAATCAGGTAAACAGTGTATTCAGTGTTTTTGTAAAGGTAGACGAGGAGCTTTTTGAAAGCCTTGAAGAGGCGTTGATAATGGCGGATATTGGTGTTGAAACTTCAACCTATATAATTGACGAGCTGAGAAACCGTGTTAAAACAAAGCATATAACTGATGGCAATGAAGTAAAGCTTGAATTGCATAAGGTAATCAGTGAGATTTTACAGGAGCAGGACTCGTCAATGAGGCTTGATACTACACCGTCGGTAATACTGGTTATAGGTGTAAATGGTGTGGGTAAAACTACAAGTATAGGAAAAATAGCAACGCATTACAAATCGATGGGTAAAAAAGTTCTGCTTGCCGCCGCGGACACATTCAGAGCTGCCGCTATAGATCAGCTGGATATTTGGGCACAGAGAAGCGGATGTGATATTATAAAGCATCAGGAAAACAGTGATCCGGCATCGGTAGTATTTGACGCATGTGCAGCTGCAAAGGCAAGAGGTACAGATGTGCTTATATGTGATACGGCAGGAAGATTGCACAATAAAAAAAATCTTATGGCAGAGCTTGAAAAAATTAATCGTGTCATAAGCAGAGAGCTTCCGGAAGCTTCAAGAGAAACACTGCTTGTACTTGATGCTACAACAGGACAGAATGCTGTTTCTCAGGCAAAGCTGTTTTCTGAAGCGGCTGATATTACAGGCATTGTACTGACGAAGCTTGACGGAACCGCAAAGGGCGGCATTGTAATTGCAATTTCAAAGGAACAATCGCTGCCGGTTAAATTTGTTGGCGTAGGCGAAGGAATTGACGATTTGCAGGAATTTAATCCTGTGGATTTTGCAAAAGCATTATTCGATAATTAAGGCATACAAAGACGTTTTGCAGATATATTGCCGAACGTCTTTTTGTTTTAAAACTAACAGACAAGGTTTTGAGCCTATAAATTAGGAATAATAGGAAAGCATATAAAGCAGACTAATACTGCTGCTTATAATGAATCGGAAGAAAATGTATAACATATGAGCCTAAAAAAACTGCTGAGTTTTCTAAAACAGCAGTTTTTTTTATATAGGGCAGATGATTGAAAAAATTTTCATTTATCGGTTCATTGCTTTTATAGCACGGTCGATATTTCTTTTAGCATCACGCTTTGCGATATCTTCACGTTTGTCGTATAATTTTTTACCTTTTGCAACTGCAAGTGAAACCTTTATAAGAGAACCCTTTAAATAGAGCGACAGGGGAATAAGGGCATAACCCTGTTGCTGGAGCTGTCCGATAAGCTTGCGTATCTCTTTTTTATGAAGAAGCAATTTACGCTCACGGAGCGGATCTCGGTTAAAAATATTTCCCTGCTCAAAGGGGCTTATATTCATTTGCTTTATCCATACCTCGCCGTCTTTTACAGAAGCGTACGAATCAGTCATATTCACCTTGCCCTGACGTATTGATTTTACCTCTGTGCCGCATAACTCAATACCTGCTTCAAGAGTTTCAAGTATAAAATATTCATGACGAGCTTTTTTGTTTTGAGCAATTGTTTTAATATTTTTTGTTTCTGCCATTTTAATTCTCCTTTTTTGAATGACCTTTTCTGCGCGCAAGATAACGCTTTTGTCCTTCGAGATATAGTTTTTGCTCATATATATTATCACATGGAAATTCGATTGGAGATACTTCACGTGGGTGACTGTTTTCGTCAAGGGCTACCATAGTAAAAAAAGCGGTAAGTGCGATTTGATGTCTGCCGGTATGAAGATTTTCTGATTCAACGGTGACAAAAACCTCCATGGAAGAGTGTCCTGCATAAATTACCTGCGCCTTGCAGGTAACAAGCTCACCCACAAGCACGGGCTTTTTAAAGCATAGCTCTTCAACTCTTGCGGTAACAACATTGCTTCTTGAATGTTTTTGCGCGGCGACTCCTGCCGTGGAGTCCATCATCTTCATTATTTCGCCGCCGTGCACATTTCCGGCGGGATTTGCCTGATAAGGCAAAACCATTTGTGCAAGTACGGATAGTGATTCAAGCTGTTTTTTTGGTTTCATAGTATTATGTTCCTTTCTGCATTATAAGTATACCACATTTTTGTAATATTGTCCATATTAATATATTTATTCACTTGAATTTTTATAGCGGATATGTTATAATGAATAAAATGTATAAATATACAGTATGGTAGAGGTGGTATAGTGAAAAGAATAGCGATTATTCCAAACAACGGAAAAGATTTGGGGTTGTTAAACACAAAAAAAATAATAGAATATCTTGCAGATAGAGCAGAACTGTATATGGATACAGCGTACAGTGTCATAGGAATGAAAGTTAATTATGTGACATTAAGCGAGCTTTACAGTAAGGCAGAGGTTCTTCTTGTTCTCGGAGGGGACGGAACAATACTGCAGTGCGCTGCTGAGTCGGCGAAAAAACATATACCGATACTTGGAATAAATCTTGGTAGAATCGGGTTTATGACAGAAGTGGAAATTGACGATATTGAGTGCGCATTGGATAAGCTGCTTGAGGATGATTATACCACAGAAAAACGCATGATGATGCGCGTAGAGATAAAAAAGGATAATAAATTGCATAGCTGCTGTCATGCTTTAAATGATGTAGTTGTTTCTAAGTCAGCGGGAATGCGGCTGATAGGGATGGAGTTATATACTGACGGACAGCTTGTAAACCGTTATATTGCAGACGGTCTTATAATAGCTACACCTACAGGTTCAACCGGATATTCAATTTCAGCCGGCGGACCTGTGGTTGATCCGCGTATGCAGCTTTATGTGGCTACACCGATATGTGCACATATGCTTTCTGTCAGAAGCGCGGTTTTGCCATCCGAAAAAAAGATTGTGATAAAGCTTGATAAAACATATCCCGAATGTGATGCGATAGTGTCGGCGGACGGTGATGTGCAAGGCTATATTAAGGATATCGATGAGGTCATCATAACTAAATCAGAATATGAATTTGAATTGATAAAAATAGGTAATCAATCATTTTACGATACTGTTTTAAGAAAGCTGTCATAGGGAGTAAGGCAATGAAATATAAACGTCAAGGTCAAATTTTGAAAATAATAAAAGATAATAAAATAAGAACACACGAACAGCTTATTGAGGAGCTTAATAAATCAGGCTTTTCGGTTACTCAGGCTACGGTGTCAAGAGATATAAAAGAGATGGGACTTATAAAGGTCCCGAATGCTGAGGGAGGCTCCGTATATGCCGTGGCAAGTAGAATTGCGGATGACGGAGATAAGCATATTAATATTTTTTCAGATACAGTTCGTGAGATTGACTGTGCGCTCCATACTGTTGTTGTCAGAACATATCCGGGAATGGCGTCTGCTGTCGCAGCCTCGGTGGATTCTGTTATGAGAACTGAGTTTCTGGGTTCAATAGCGGGTGACGACACGCTTCTTATCATTGCTGCAAATAAAGAAAAAGCAATGGAGATTTCTGAAAAACTGAGAAAAATATTCAATTCAAAGGGAGAGAAAAATGCTTAATCATTTATCTATAAAAAATGTTGCGGTAATAGATGAGCTTGAGGTAAGTATAAATAACGGAGTAAGTGTGCTTACAGGTGAAACAGGAGCTGGAAAATCAATAATCATTGATTCGATAAATATGCTTCTTGGCGATAGAGCTAATAAGGATTTAGTACGGTTCGGCGCAGACAAGGCGGTTGTTCAAGCTGTTTTTGAGGGGAATTGTTCGGCATTGCGTATACTTGATGAAAATGATATTGATGTCTGTGATAATGAGATTATTATAAGCAGACGGGTAACACAGGATGGTAAAAGTGTTGCAAGAGTGAATGGTACTGTAGTTACATTAGGATTATTGCGCGAAATTTCGGATTGCCTTATTAATATTCACGGTCAGCATGATAATCAGGCGCTTTTAACACCACAGAAGCATATAAATTTTCTTGATGATTATGCTGATGACAAGGAATTGCTGAATAATTACCATATTCTTTATGTGAATATGAGAGAAACGGAGAGGGCGCTGGCTGCTCTTGAAATGGATGAGAAAGAAAAGATGCAGAAAATAGACCTTCTTGAATATCAAATAAAGGAAATTGAGTCCGCAAAGCTTGTGCCGGGAGAGGACGCTGAACTGAAGGAACAGCGCGGTATAGCTGCAAATGCTGAAAAAATAAAGATTGCCGTTAATGAGGCGTATGAAAATATTTACGAAAGCAGTGAAGGACCTTCCGCGTATGACAGTCTGAGCTTAGCCTTGAATTCTCTTTCGGAAATATGCGAAATTAATCCGGCGATAAAAACAGTGTACGATGCCATATCGGAGGCGGTATATTCGGTTGAGGATGCTGCCCATGAGCTTAAATCTTTTGGCGATACCGTAGAGTTTGATGAAGGAACTCTGAATGAAATAGAAGAACGGCTTGATTTAATTTCAAAGTTAAAAAGAAAATACGGAAGTACTATAGAAGCTGTTTTAGAGTTTCTTAAAAATGGCAAGAATGAATTAGAAAATATAAAATTAAGCGATGAAAGGTCAGCCGAGTTGTGTAAAGAGCTCGAAAATATTAAAAACAAGCTGAAAACTGTCGGTGCAGAGCTTACAAATGTGCGTAAAAATGCGGCGTTGGAATTGCAGCAAAAAATAGAAAAGGCACTCTCGGACTTGAATATGGAAAAGTCGAGATTTTCTGTGCAGGTAGAGGATTGCGGAAATTTTTTTGAAAATGGTATGAACCGTGTTGAATTTCTTATAAGTACAAATCCGGGAGAACCTCTCAAGCCTCTTGTAAAAATTGCTTCGGGCGGTGAGCTTTCGAGAGTTATGCTTGCGATAAAATCAATTCTCGCTGATACGGATGATGTAGATACTCTTATTTTTGATGAAATAGATACCGGTGTTTCCGGAAATACTGCATTGAAGATTGCAAAAAAGCTTACTGAAATCGGTAAATCTAAGCAGGTAATATGCATAACGCATCTTCCGCAGCTTACTGCGGCTGCCGATACGCATTACCTAATTGAAAAAAATACAGACGGCACTATGGCATCAACAACTCTTACCGAGCTTGATTTGGCAGGAAGAGAAAATGAACTTGCAAGAATTATTGACGGCGGTGACGTTTCTGAGCTGGCATTGAGGCATGCGCGGGAAATGCTAAAAAATGCAAAAGGTTAAATAATAATAAATATTGTAAATTAATTAAGAATAAATAAGTATTATTGTTGAAAATAACCAAAAAGTATGTTATAATAAAAAGGTGAAAGCAATGAACGAATTATCAAAAACACGGATTCATATATTTTCAGGTCATTTTGGCAGCGGAAAAACTGAAATAGCTTTGAATTTTGCAATTGCTGCCAAAAATGCCGGAAATAAGGTTACTATAATAGATTTGGATATAGTAAATCCATATTTTCGTTCTAAAGATGCGAAGGAATACTTAGAAAACAATGGTATTAACCTGATTGCCAATAAGTTCGCTTCAACCAATATTGATATGCCTATTGTACCCGCAGAGGTGCTGAGCGTATTTAATAATGACAGCGGCGTGGTGATTTTTGATGTGGGAGGAGATGACGACGGAGCTTATGCGTTGGGACGTTATCTGAGATTTTTTGAGCAATATGGATATGAAATGCATTTTGTTGTAAATACAAGACGCCCCATGACAAGCACAACAGAAGAATTTCTTGAAATAGCTGAAAGAATAGAGAGCGCTTCAAGATTAAAATTTACTGATATTTACAATAATACCAATTTGTCAGTTATGACTGATGAAAATACACTTTTATCCGATTACGGCGTGATTGAGCTTTTATCAAAAAAGATGGGTATTCCTATTACGGCGCAATGCGGAACGGAAAAGGCATTATCAAAAATACCGGCAAATATGAAAAAATTTAAAATAGAAACATATTTAAAAATGCCATTCTAAAGGAGAGAAGAAAAAATGAAAAATGTAACGTTCAATGAGGAACGCTGCAAAAGCTGTGAGCTGTGCGTAAAGGCGTGTCCCAAGAAGATTATACAGATTTCTAAAGATAAAATGAACGCAAAGGGATATCGTCCCGCAGAAATTGCAGACAAATCAGCTTGTATAGGCTGTGCATTCTGTGCCACTGTGTGTCCTGACTGTGCTATTACTATAACTGAGGAGGAATAGGGAAATGGGCGAAGTAGTTTTAATGAAAGGCAACGAGGCGATCGCAGAAGCGGCTATACGTTCCGGCTGTAAACATTTTTTTGGCTATCCGATTACCCCGCAGACAGAATTATCGGCATATATGGCAAAAAAGCTTCCTAAGATTGGAGGAACTTTCTTGCAGGCTGAAAGTGAGATTGCGGCGGTAAATATGCTTTACGGTGCTGCGTCGGCAGGCGTAAGAGCGATGACAAGCTCCTCAAGTCCGGGAATAAGTTTAAAATCTGAAGGTATCAGTTACATTGCAGCAGGCGACTTGCCATGTGTCATTGTTAATATCATGCGCGGCGGTCCGGGCTTGGGCGGTATTCAGGCTGCGCAGTCGGATTATTTTCAGGCAACAAAAGGAGGCGGTCATGGAGATTATCATCTTATAGTGCTTGCTCCAAACAGTATTCAGGAAATGGTGTGCCTGACAGCTGAAGGATTTAATATATCGGAAGAATACAGAATACCTGTTATGCTTCTTGGTGACGGTACGTTAGGTCAAATGATGGAACCGGTTGATTTGGAACAAATTCCCGAGCCTGTGTTTGCCGAAAAGCCTTGGGCAGCAAACGGTACTCAGGGAAAGAGAAAACCGAATGTTATAAAGACGTTGGAGTTGGCGCCTGACGAACTGGAAAATTCTGTTTGGGAACGCGAAAGAAAATATAGTATTGTCAAGGAAAAGCTTCAGAAATATGACGCTCATGATATTGAAGACGCTGATATAATAATTTCCTCATACGGAATTACTTCAAGAGTAGTTGAAACAGCCGTGAAGATGCTTAGAAATGAAGGGGTTAAGGTTGGTGTAATTCGTCCGATTACGCTGTGGCCATTCCCTGAAAAGATTTATAAACAGGTAAATCCAAAGGCATTTTTATCAGTTGAAATGAGTACCGGTCAAATGGTAGAGGATATAAAGCTTGCATGTGAATGTAAGTCACCGGTATATTTCTTTGGCAGAACCGGCGGAATTATTCCTACACCTAATGAGATTGTTGATAAAGTACATGAGATAATGAAGGAGGTTATGTAATATGTCTAAAATAATATATGAAAAACCGAAAGCGTTATCAGATGCTGTATTTCATTATTGTCCGGGCTGCTCTCACGGTATAGTGCACAGACTTATATGTGAGGTGTTGGATGAACTGGAAATTACGGGCAATACTATCGCGGTAGAGCCTGTTGGGTGTGCGGTAACTGCGCATGATTATTTTAATTTTGATGTTGTACAGGCAGCGCACGGAAGAGCTCCTGCGGTTGCTACGGGTATAAAGCGTTCGCTGCCTGACAGAATTGTGTTTACTTATCAGGGTGATGGTGACCTTGCGGCTATAGGAACAGCTGAAACGGTGCATTCATCGACCCGTGGTGAAAATATTACTATTATATTTATAAATAATACTATTTATGGAATGACCGGAGGTCAAATGGCTCCAACGTCACTTCCGGGACAGGTTACTCAGACATCTCCGTACGGACGTGATCCTAAAACACAGGGCAATCCTATAAGAGTATGCGAAATGCTTGCTACGCTTGACGGACCGTCTTATATAGCTCGTGTTTCCACTGATTCGGTTCCGCACATTAAGGAGGCTAAAAAGGCTATAAAGAAAGCATTTCAGAATCAGATGGAGGGCAAAGGCTTGTCGTTTGTCGAATTGCTTTGTACTTGCCCTACAAACTGGGGTATGTCGCCGACTGAAGCGGTAAAGCGCTTACAGGATGAGATGATTCCGTATTATCCGTTAGGAGTGTTTAAGGATGTTGACGGAGGTGCAGACAATGAATAATTGTAAAATGATACTTGCCGGCTTTGGAGGACAAGGAATTTTGTTCGCAGGAAAAATGCTTGTATATGCCGCGATGCTCAAAGGTAAGAAGCTTTCATGGCTTCCTTCATACGGTCCGGAAATGAGAGGCGGAACCGCTAACTGTCATGTTATAATTGATGATGAAGCAATAGGCTCGCCGATTGTAACACATCCTAATGTGCTGATTGCTATGAATCAGCCTTCGCTGGATAAGTTTGAAAATGAAGTGGAAAAAGATGGTGTTATATTTGTTGACAAATCGTTAATTGAGCGCAAGGTAACAAGAACGGATATTAAAACAGTATATGTTGATGCTACAGAAATTGCGGATAAAATGGGCATGAAAAAACTTGCCAATATGGTTATGCTTGGTGCAGTTTTGAAAGAAACCGGACTTTTTGATGCAGACGAGATGGCTCAAACAATAAAAGAATCACTTCCTGAAAAAAAACAGCATCTTGCAGAATCAAATGTAAGCGCTGTTATGGCAGGCTTTAATATATAAATAGAGGAGAATTAAAAAATGGCAGCAGCAAAGAAAAAAAAGTGTCTTATGTATAAAGGTAAGCCGCTTATTAAATGTGGAAATAAGATTTATTATGGCAATTTGGAAGATAAATATATACTTGTTTTGGATATAGTCGAAACAAAGGATATGAAGGATGTGAAATTTTCCACAAAGGTTAAAATTCAGCTTATGGATAATACGGGTGATTTTGGAAAAGGTCAGGTATATCGTAAGGCTGAAAGAGGAAATCTCTATAAAGCAATTGATATTGGTGAATGGTGGCTTCAGGACGCACTGCAAATGGAATAGCAGTAAAGACACTGTCAGCATAAAAAATGTAGTTTAAATTACAAAAAGGTCTGTTACTATAATGCGACAGACCTTTTACAGTAAATTTATTAACATTTTATGGATAAGATTGACAAAAGTAAATGTAAAATTTTGTTTATTTTTTATAGGGGAAATAGAGTAAATCTGTTGACTTAACATACAACATATGGTACTATATATTATGTATTAAAATATTTTTAATTTTTAAATATGAGAGAGGGGAATTAACATGAAGGTAAGAAAGTTTTTGGCAGGTGTATTGTCGCTTTCATTACTTGCAGCTACAACGGCTGCTTTTGCTGCTGCTCCGTCAGAATATGACGGTCAGGCATATTCAAATTTGGGCTGTCAGTCAGACGATCCGGACGGCGAGTTTAATCTTGCTGTAATCGCTAACGGCGATGTTAAAATATTTGGTGATACTATGTATATCAAGGGTAGTGTTTACTCAAACGGCACTATCTATGCCGGAAACGGACAGGGCAATAAGGTTGACGGTCTGTTTATCTCGGGTACCGACAATACAACATTTGGCAGTGACAATAATAATGATGAATGGACACAGTACAGAACTGCTGAAGGATTTGTCCATGTAAATGATGACGGTACAACAGACGGTATCAATTACTACAGCACACAGATTGAGCATAAGGGTGCTATCCTTGATAAGGACACATCGTTTGAATGTTCATATGAAGCGTTTTCTGTTCCCGAAATAGCAAACAATTTAGGCGATGTCAAGATGGATGTGTACGCATCGCAGATATATGACAGTTGGGACATGGAAAAAAACGAGACTATATACAAGCCGAGCCCGGATGGACCAAAGACAATTACAGAGGATACTTATATTGAAAATCTTACAATGAACGGAACTCAGGATAACTGGCAGAATTATGAACAGGCGATGGTTGTAGATACAACTAACGGTGATGTTACTGTCGTTATCAATAATTTGATAAATCCTGTTAACCCGAGCATTACAGTTGTAGGTGACAATCAGGCTTATATTTATATAAA
>JALEPO010000129.1 GCA_022768695.1 Clostridia bacterium | reverse complement strand
CTGTGCCTTGCAATAGAAATCTCGGCATATATACGTCCTCCTAAAGTGGGAAATTCATCAACAAAGATTATGGAGATGACACACAGATTCAGTATATGGAGTAATTTGAGAATATTTTTAAAATTTTTATATCAGCCTATAGTTATATTTGCGCTGATTATAATTATTACATTGTATATTCTGATAATAAACATATATGCAGTTTTTAATCGTAAGGATACCGATATACATAAACGTATGTATCAGATATGTGCCTTTAACGCATTGCTTATAGGTATATGGATTAATCTTATTCTGCCTGTGGTATGTAACGGTGAGGCTGACCTTGCAAAGCATATGTTCCTGTTTATTAATTATATTGATATACTTTTTGCGGTGTTGATTATCGGTATGTTTAATATGAAACGGGGGAATATAATAATTGCATTGGCTCTTACTGTATTTTTAACAGTAGTATTTCGTGTATCTCCTTCTAAAAAAACTGTGGAATTCGGCACCTATGCCGGCAAATCCATAGAGTGGGAAATTGCTGATATCCTAAACGATAATACCCTGATACTGGTCACAAAGGACAATATTTCCAACCGACGCTTTGACGGCAGTAATAATATGTGGGAAACAAGCGAGTTGAGAAGTTGGCTAAATGATGAGTTTCTGGCAGAATTTACTGACGAGGAAAAGTCAAGAATTATGCCGGTTACAAATGAAGTGCTGCTTGCATTCAATGACAAAGGATTGTCTGTTGCGGGAAATCATACGCATTATTGGAATTTCACAAAGGATAGGGTAAGCGATTTATCAAAGACTGCATATCATTATTATCTTGAGGATTTTGTATATATCCCGACGTTGGATATGCTTGACAATATCAACACAAGACAATCATATTGGGTGCTTTGTCCTTATGCAGGCAATGACAAAATGGAAAGGTATATGAAATATGACGGATACATTCTTCACACTAACGTAGATAATGTCAAGGGGGTTAGAGCTGTTATAAAGTATGATAACAGTGAGGTTAATCTGCTTGAACAGTAAAGAAGGGGAAATATGGATAACAGAAATTTTACTATGCTTACGGATTTTTATGAATTTACAATGTCAAACGGATTTTTTTCAGAAGGATTGGCAGATAAAATAGTTTATTTTGATATGTTTTTCAGGAAAATTCCGGATGGCGGCGGCTTTGCTATTATGGCAGGAGTGGAGCAGGTAATAGATTATATAAAAAATTTAAAATTTACTGATGATGATATTGAATATCTGAGAAGTAAAAAAATATTTAAAGAGGAATTTTTGCATTATATGTCCTGCTTTAAATTTGAATGTGATATCTGGGCGATTCCTGAAGGAACTCCGATATTTCCGGGAGAGCCTATTTTGACCGTAAGAGGACCTGCTATACAGGCACAGTTTATTGAAACCATGGTTCTGCTTACAATAAATCATCAGAGCCTTATTGCGACAAAAGCAAACAGGATAGTCCGTGCCGCTGACGGAAGAGCGGTTATGGAATTTGGTTCAAGACGTGCTCAGGGAGCAGATGCAGCAATCGCAGGTGCAAGAGCTGCATATATAGGCGGATGTGAAGGTACTGCATGTGCTATTGCCGATGAAATTTATGGAGTACCCGCAATGGGTACTATGGCGCACAGCTGGATACAAATGTTTGATACAGAATACGAAGCATTTAAGGCTTATGCAAGAAATTATCCCAATAACTGCACATTGCTTATCGACACATACAATGTTTTAAAATCGGGAGTTCCGAACGCTATACGTGTATTTGATGAGGTTTTAAAGCCAATTGGATGCCGTCCGGCAGGTGTAAGGATTGACTCAGGAGATATTACCTATTTGTCAAAACGGTGTCGGAAAATGCTTGATGAAGCTGGTTATGCCGATTGCAAGATTGTTGCGTCAAATTCACTGGATGAAAGTATTATCAGAGATATGCTCTCGCAAGGTGCGAAAATTGATATATTCGGAGTTGGCGAAAGATTGATAACGTCAAAATCAGAACCTGTTTTTGGCGGTGTGTATAAGCTGGTTGCGGTAGAAAATGATACAGGGTGTATTATTCCAAAAATAAAAATAAGTGAAAATGTTGCCAAAATTACAACTCCCGGCTTTAAGCAGGTTTATAGGCTGTATTCAAGAAAGGATTCTGCTGCAATTGCAGATGTAATTACTTTGTTTGATGAAACGATAGATGATTCAAAGAGTTATGAGATTTTTGATCCTGAGCATACATGGAAGCGTAAAGAAGTAGCAGATTTTTATGCACGTCCATTGCTTAAGCCTATATTTGAAAAGGGTAAATGTGTGTATACAACGCCTTCTCTTAAGGTGCTGCGTGAATATTGCAAAATGGAGATAAGCGGACTTTGGGAGGAAGTAAAAAGATTTGAAAATCCACACAGATATTATGTTGATTTATCTCAAGAGCTTTGGAAAATAAAGCATAGTATGCTTGAGGATTATCAGAGATAGAGGAAAAACATATGAATACAAAGATATTTAGTTCAGAAAACGTTAAAGAGGCAGGAGAAATAATAAGAAACGGAGGACTTGTGGCTTTTCCTACAGAAACGGTTTATGGTTTGGGTGCTTCGGCCTTTAATGCCGAAGCGGCTAAAAAGATTTATGAGGCAAAAGGCAGACCGTCAGACAATCCGCTTATAGTTCATATTTCCGACAAGAAGCAGATTGAAAGCTTAGCAGAGGATATATCATCAACTGCAAAAAAACTGATAGATGCTTTCATGCCGGGACCGTTTACAA
>JALEPO010000051.1 GCA_022768695.1 Clostridia bacterium | reverse complement strand
TTTCTGTTTCCAAATAAATTGTCGGTATTACAAAAGACAGAGATTGAACAATCAGCGCTTTGGTGGTATATATTGTGTTCCAATCGTTTACCGAGTCAGGTACAGAGGAACTGGGGCATTTAGAAATGGTAGGGACGCTTGTATCACAGCTTTCAAAAAATGCTCCGCCAAAGGAATGGACAGAAATGGGAAGCTGGGAATACTATGCTGACAATGGAGCATCGGTATATCCGCAAAGCTCTCAGGGATCACCGTTCAATGCAGCAGCTATTGCCGTAACAGGTGATCCGCTTACAAATTTGTATGAGGATTTGGCAGCAGAGCAGAAGGCAAGAGCCGCATACGATAATATACTTAGACTTTCAGACGACCCTGATGTGAATGAAGTAATTAAATTCCTTCGTCAGCGCGAGATAGTGCATTTCCAGAGATTTGGTGAAGCGCTCAACAACCTGCAATCTAAGCTACAGCACAAGCCTGTGCTCGGACGCGGAATGAAAAAGTGTGAGTGAGAATAATGAAAAGCACTCTGTCTTAACAGGCGGAGTGCTTTTGCGATGTGGATTCTAACACAAAAGTCGCGATTGTCTTATTTCAGCACCTTTTATCATTGATTTATCAAATTATAAATCAAGAATAAATTGCTGTGAACACCTGTTACTGAAAGTGTAAAAAACTACTGCTTATTATAAACCATTACCTGAAAATTGAAATCGTTTTATAAATGATAAAAAATAAGCGATGATTTTCATTGCAATCTTTACTGTATGATGATATAATATCATTAATAAAAAAGAGCGGAGATAGTATATGATGAAAAGCGCGGATAAATATAGAGGGTGTCTTGTAGGCGGAGCGGTCGGTGACGCGTTGGGATATGCGGTGGAATTTTTACAGGATTATCAGATATTCGAGCGGTACGGTGAGCGCGGAATAACAGCATTGCTCGTGGCTTAATAATATCGATGAAATGAATCACAGCCGCAATCCGGGAAGAACGTGCATTTTTTCTATTATGAACGGTGAAGCTGGAACAATCGGTAGTCCCCTGAACAACAGCAAGGGCTGCTGCGCTTGTGCATATAATTCATCTTGTGTCGCACAATCCCGATATAACGCTGCTGCAAGCCGTAACAGACGCAAAAGAAATGATGATAAGACTATTCCCGAACAGCAGACATTTATCGGAGCTGACGCAGTTAATCGACAGAGCGGTTACGTTATCAAAAGAAGATATGGACGATTTGGATGCAATACGAGCACTCGGCGAAAGTTGGGTGGCAGAGGAAACTCTTGCAATAGCAATTTACTGTGCACTTAAGTATTCGGGCAATTTTGAAAAAGCAATTATTGCGTCAGTAAATCACAGCGGAGACAGTGACTCGACAGGAGCGGTAACAGGAAATATTCTGGGAGCGTATCTGGGTTTGTCGGTTGTTCCTCAGAAATTTCTTGACAAACTTGAACTGAGGAATGTTATAATAGAAATGGCGGATGATCTGTATAATGACTGCCGTATGTCGGGGTATGACCCGTATCGTGATGATGTGTGGGAGAAAAAGTATATAGATTATACTTATAAGAAATAAGCCTATGGGATGAATTGGATAAGGCTGAATTAAGGCAATGCCACATAATTATAGTGCGTGTATTGTGCAGTCAGATTTTTCGTCAGAAATTACTTTTGTGCTAAAATTCGAGAGCATACTCGCGTATGGTTGAAGGATTTTAGCGCAATAAGAATTTTCTCGGGGTATCGAACCCCTCCAAAATTTGCTGTTTGCTTTGCAAACGCATTTTATGACGGAAAAGATGCAAGCAGGTCTTACCGCCAAGAAGGGCGGGCAGCCGCAAGGCTGACGTTTGCAGTGCAAACGTACTGAACAACGTGCTAAGGCTTTAGCTGCTAATTGTTCGGTATTGCCTTAAATATATGTGATAAGATATGTTATGTATTTGAATATGTGACAGCTCTATTTTACACAATGGAGGAAGAACGGATATGCCGAATTTTAATGAAATGAAATTGCTTAATGGATGCTTACTTGTGTTTTCCGCGATAGT
>JALEPO010000131.1 GCA_022768695.1 Clostridia bacterium | reverse complement strand
AGCTATGAATATTATCTAAACCGTCATATTCCGCTTCACAGTGCCTTGTATCATAGTGCGGAGCTTAACTTGTTTGAGAACAATGATTTATCGAATGAGGAACTTATGTTAAATGCGTATAGCGGCAAATCTCCGAATGAGCTTATCGAAAAGCTATGGCGGTACGGACGATATTTGTTTATATCGGGAAGCTCTAAGGACGGATTTCCGTTTTCTATGTACGGATTATGGTGCGGAGATTATAAAGCTGTATGGAGTCATAATATGGCAAATGAAAATATACAGATGATGTATTGGCACGCTAATATCGGCAATCTGGAGGAGCTTAACAAATCATTGTTAGAGTATTATACAAGCAGACTTGACAGCTTTAAGGAGTGCGCTAAAAAACTCTACGGCTGTAATGGTATATTTATTCCGGCAGGAACAACGCCGAATATGCCGCTTCCGTGTCAGCTTGTGCCTGTAATTATGAATTGGACGGGCGCGGCAGGCTGGCTGGCACAGCATTATTATAAATATTATTCCTATACAGGAGATAATGAATATCTGCATAGTGCTGTTCTGCCGTTTATGAAAGCGGCGGCGGATTTTTACGAGGATTTTATTGCGTTTGATGAAAGCGGGTATATAAAAATATATCCGAGTGTTTCGCCCGAAAATACACCTCTTAATTTTATTCCAAAAGACAACGCAGATATGGCGCACCCTATGACAAGCGCGGTTAATTCCACTATGGATTTGGCGATAATCAAGGAATTGTTTACAAATTTAATTGAGCTATGCGTTGAGCATAATATATACGGCGAAAAAATTAAAATATGGGAAAACATCGTAAATTCCATTCCCGAATATGGTGTAAATAAAGACGGAGCCGTTAAAGAATGGCAGAACGATAATTTTGAGGACAGATATTATCACAGGCATTTATCGCATATATATCCTGTTTTTCCGGGTGATGAAATAACAACAAACGACGATATGGTATCAGCATTTGAAAAAGCGGTTGATTTAAGAGATATGGGAGCGCAAACAGGTTGGTCGCAGGCACATATGGCGTCAATATATGCAAGATTTAATCGCGGTAATGACGCGATGGACTGCTTAAATAATCTCGTAAGAAGCTGTATGCAGACTAATTTTTTCACGCTGCATAATGATTGGCGGCGAATGGATTTGTCTTTGGAAATGGACTCTGCCGCTCCTATTCAGCTTGACGCAAGTATGGGATATGTAAACGCGGTTCAGGAAATGATTTTGTATTCATCAAAGAAATTGATAAAACTTCTTCCGGCTCTAAGCGATGATATGCAGCACGGAAAAATTACAGGCTGGAGATTTGAGGGCGGCACTATTGATATGGAATGGAATATACCTCAAAATGAGTTTAAAGCAGAATTAACAGCAAGCAAAACATTTAATATAATAATCGAACTGCCTCCATTTTGCGCGAATAATATGATTTGTAACAGCAAAAATATTATCTCACAAAACGGTAGAACGGTTGAGGTTAAATTAACAAAAGGTGATAAATTGATTTTAGGTAATAGTGAACGATTTACTAATGTACAGGAGATATGAACGGGATAAAAAACAAGAAACCTATTTACAGGTCTGATAAAAAACTTTATTTATCAAAAAAATAGAATAATGATAGAGAAAATTGGGCTATCTTCAAAGATGTTCACGAACCTATCATAGACCGTTCTGTTTGGGAAGCTATACAGGAAAAACGAAATAGAAGAACACGAAAAAAGCCAAAATCAGACGGCGAGAAAAATATGTTTTCAGGATTGCTTGTATGTGCGGATTGCGGCAGCAATCTATGGTATCATTTCAATCAGGCAAATCCGAATATACAATATTTCAACTGTTCGGGATATAACAAGGGAAATCGTAAAATTTGTAACTCTACCCATTATATACGGGTTGATTTTCTGGAAAAGGTTGTACTTGGAGAAATCAGACGGCTAACAAAACTTGCGACACAATACGAGAGCGAATTTGCTAAAATTGTTATGGGATACTCCATAAAGAAGGCTCAATAGGAGCGACAGCTAAAACAAAAAGAATTCAATACACTTATCGCAAGGGATAAAGAACTTGATAATCTGTTTGAACATCTGTATGAGGATAATGTTTGCGGCAAGATTAGTGATGATAGATTTGCAAAAATGTCAATCAAATATGAGTCGGAACAAAAAGAAATTTCCTCACGAATTAAGGAATTGCAAACGGAGCTTAACAACGAAAA
>JALEPO010000121.1 GCA_022768695.1 Clostridia bacterium | reverse complement strand
ATTATCCTGCGTGATCTGGTGGAGGGAGGCGGCACATATGAGCATAGCAATTGATAAAAGTAAATGTATCGGCTGCGGAAAGTGCTGTATGGTATGTCCCGGAAGCCTTATAAAACAGGACGAAAATAATAAAGCCTATATCAAATATCCAAAGGATTGCTGGGGCTGTACCTCGTGTATCAAGGAATGTCCCGCGCATGCAATCGGATTTTATCTTGGCGCTGATATAGGCGGTATGGGCAGCAGAGTTCATACTGAAAAGGACGGAGATATTTTGAAATGGATAATTGAAAAATCCGATGGTGATATTACTGAAATAGACATAAATCAAAAGGAGTCCAACAAATATTAGGGACACTAAAAATAACAGGAGGGACACTAAATATGAGCGAATTATCACATCTTGACGAGCTTGAAGCGGAAGCAATATACATCATAAGAGAGGTTGCGGCTGAATGCGAAAAGCCTGTAATGCTCTATTCAATAGGCAAGGACAGCTCGGTTATGCTGCATCTGGCTATGAAGGCTTTTTATCCCGAAAAGCCGCCGTTTCCGTTCATGCACATAGACACAACATGGAAGTTTAAGGACATGATAAAGTTCCGTGACGATACGGCGAAAAAGCTTGGTATTGAAATGATTGTCTATTCAAACGAGGACGGTATAAAGAGAGGTATAAATCCTTTCGACCACGGCGCGGCGTATACGGATATAATGAAAACACAGGCACTTAAGCAGGCGCTTACAAAATACGGCTTTACGGCTGCATTTGGCGGCGGCAGACGTGACGAGGAAAAGTCACGCGCAAAGGAGCGTATTTTCTCGTTCAGAAACGAAGCGCAGGCATGGGATCCGAAAAATCAGCGTCCCGAGATGTGGAAGCTCTATAATACAAAAATCAACAAGGGCGAAAGTATGCGCGTATTCCCGATTTCCAACTGGACTGAAAAGGATATATGGCAGTACATACAGCGCGAAAAGATTGATATAGTGCCGCTTTATTTTGCGGCAAAGCGTCCCGTTGTTGAGCGTGACGGCAATATCATAATGGTCGATGATGACCGTTTCCCGCTTAAAGAAGGCGAAGTGCCTGAATACAAATCGGTGCGTTTCAGAACGCTTGGCTGTTATCCGCTTACAGGCGGAATAGAATCCACAGCCGATACACTTGACGCAATAATAGAAGAAACCTTAAGCTCGGTATCCTCCGAAAGAACCTCACGAGTAATCGACAATGAGGCGGCAGGCAGCATGGAGAGGAGAAAAAGAGAGGGATACTTTTAATTTGGGAAAAATGCTCGTTGTATCTCGCACGTTTTCCCAAGCTTATGTACCGTAGTACACGGCGCTTGTGAAAACGCACAACCTACTTAGAGCATTTTCCCCAAAAGTCTTGGGAAAAGGAGTTACATATATGAAAAATCGAGGATTACTTAAATTTATAACCTGCGGAAGTGTGGATGATGGTAAATCAACTCTTATCGGACATATTCTGTATGATTCAAAGCTTTTATACGCAGATCAGGAAAAGGCTTTGGAGTTGGACAGCAAGGTAGGCAGCCGCGGCGGCGCGATTGATTATTCGCTTCTTCTTGACGGACTTATGGCTGAAAGAGAACAGGGTATTACCATAGATGTGGCATACCGTTACTTTACCACCGACAACCGCAGCTTTATAGTTGCGGACACTCCGGGACATGAGGAATACACAAGAAACATGGCTGTCGGCGCATCCTTTGCGGATTTGTCCGTAATTCTTATAGACGCGTCACAGGGTGTACTTGTTCAGACAAGACGTCACGCAAGAATATGCAAGCTGATGGGTATACGCTATTTTGTGTTTGCGGTTAATAAAATGGACTTAATAGATTATGACGAAAAGCGTTTCCGCAATATTGAAAAGCAGATAGACGAGCTGAAAAATGAGCTTGCTCTTGAAAATGTGAAAATAATTCCGCTTTCAGCAACAGAGGGCGACAATGTAACCGTAAAATCTGAAAATATCAAGTGGTATGACAGCGAGCCGCTTCTTACATATCTTGAAAATGTGGATATAAGCGCGGACGACAGCGAAAAGGGATTTTATCTGCCGGTGCAGAGGGTGTGCCGTCCCGACCACACATTCAGAGGCTTTCAGGGACAGGTTGAAGCAGGCATAGTTTCTGTCGGTGATGAAATCACTGCATTACCGAGCAACGAAAAGGCTCACGTCAAGAGTATACTTGTTACGGACAAGGAATCACAGACTGCGCACAAGGGTCAGCCGGTAACTATTACGCTTGACAAAGAGGTTGATGTATCACGCGGCTGTGTGCTGATAAAGGCAGCTGATATTGCGGTATATAAAAAGCTTACCGTGTCGCTTTTATGGATGGACGATGAGCCGCTTTCAGCAGGCAAGGACTATCTCGTAAAGCTTGGAACAAAGACAATTTCGGGTGTTGTGACAAAAATCAATTATGCGGTGGACGTGAACACAGGCGGTCACAAGGAGGTTGACACGCTTAACAAGAACGGAATTGCAGTGTGTGAAATTCTTTTGACAGAAGCGATTGCGGCTGACAAATTTGAAAGCCACAAAACATTGGGCGAGCTTATTCTGATTGACCGTGTGAGCAATATGACTTCTGCCTGCGGTGTTGTAGAAGCTGTCGATGAAAAGGAAGGCTCTGATGAAAAGGCGTCCTTTGAATATAACGGCATAAAGGCGCGCGGAGATATTTTTGAGGAGTTTTATTACAACACAGAAAGTCTGTCGGTGCTGAAATACAGACCTGCCGGACATACATACACAGTTGGCGATGAAATCCCCATAGAGGGCGAAAGCTATAAATATCCCGACAGCTTTGATATTATAGTGCTTCGTGACGGCGTGGCAGTCAAGGTGCGCGATAAGAAAATAACGGAGATTATTTCGTCAGACCAATACATTTATGGCGGTGTTCCGGTTATCAACGGACGCGGCTTTGAGGTAAAGGTTTCATCACAGGAGGAAGCGGAAAGCTTTTTGAAGGAATATGAAAATGGTGATGAAGAATTTTTCTCAAAATGGATGAACTTTGATACCTACAGAAAGGTAGTATTGCATAAGTAAAAAAAGTGGAGCTGCTGCGTTAAAAGCAACAGCTCCACTTTTAATTTTATGTCAGGTTGCATCGGCTATACGGCATACTTCTTCGCTGTTGATGATGTAATCTGTAAAGACATACAGAACAGAGAGCAACCCCACATCATCAATATCATCGCAGATAACTTTTTTTCTTGATATAATACCTTTTTTTCTGCCGTTGATAAAAATATCAAATCTTGATATACCGCTGCGTCTTATGCTAAGCTCTCCAAAAAAGCTTTCAGCCTCGATATAAATCTCAACAGGCGCAAAAAAGAAGTATTTATAAAGAGGAAATGATTTATCGCACTGATATGCCTCGCTGTCTGCCCATGCGTAAAATTCGTTTTTTGAATCGTAATCTTTGAAAATGTATTTGTCACGGCGGTCAAGCGGTTTAGGATCTTTTTTCACAGAATATGCAGGTGTCGCATCGGGATAAAGAACTGTTTTTTCAAGGCTGAAAAAGCTTTTTCCTTTGATAATAAACAGAACATTGCCTTCAGAATCCGTTATATGCGTTCTTGATAAACCGCGTCTGATTTTAAGCTCCATAATTGAGTATCCCCCTATTTGTAAAATTCCTATATGTTTAATAGGTATTCTATCATTAAATAAGAAAAAAAGATATATGAAAAAATTTTAAAATTTTTCCCAAAAGGTGATGATTATCAGCTTTTTCAAAAAAAATATGCGTAACTTCAAATTTTTGTATTGACAATTTTTAGAATATATGCTATTATTATTTCATATTAAACCTACTTGTTAACTATGAAATAAGGGTGATAAAATGAAAAGTGTAACAAATGACAATTTTAAAGAGGAAGTTTTACAGACGGAAAAGCCTGTGCTTGTGGAATTCTTTTCTGATGGATGTGTTCCATGCAAGCGAATGTCGCCGGTTCTGGCGGAAATAGAGGAGGAATACGGCCAAATAAAGATAGTAAAGCTGAATATTAATTTTTCCGCTGATACGGCAAGCGAATATTCCGTGATGTCATCACCGACGTTCGTATTCTTTAAGGGCGGCAATGAAGTAAAGCGTGTCCGCGGCGTTGTCAGCAAAGATGATTTAGAGGACATCATAGAGGAGGTATTAGCGTGATTAAGTTACCGAAAAGCTTTTATGATGAAATAGTAGAGGCGGCAAAAAGCGGCAGACCTGAGGAGATATGCGGACTGATTGGCGGAACTGTTTCGGGCGATGAAAAAACAGCGGAGGAAATCTATTTTCTTGAAAATATCGACCATTCAAATGAGCATTTTTCAATGAATCCAAAGGAGCAGCTTGAGGCTGTAAAGGATATGAGA
>JALEPO010000110.1 GCA_022768695.1 Clostridia bacterium | reverse complement strand
GGACCGCACGGACCTGTGCCATGCTCCCAGAAGTTATCGTCCTTGCCAAGCTTTACGATATGTGACGGATCAATGCCGACTTCGTTTATCCATATGTCCTTTGCCTCGTCGTCGTTCTCATATACTGAAATCCAAAGGCGCTCGGCAGGTATTTCCATAACCTTTGTAAAGAATTCCCATGCCCATGCCGTTGCTTCATGCTTGAAGTAATCTCCGAAAGAGAAGTTACCGAGCATTTCAAAGAAAGTACCATGACGCGCAGTTTTTCCCACATTTTCAATATCGCCTGTTCTGATACACTTCTGACAGGTTGTAACACGTCTTCTCGGCGCGGTTTCAGGATTCTGGAACCACATTTTCATAGGAGCCATACCTGAGTTTATAAGAAGCAGGCTCGCGTCATTCTTCGGAATAAGCGGGAAGCTGCCAAGTCTTAAACAGTTCTTTGATTCAAAAAAGCTCAGAAACTTTTCACGAATTTCATTTACGCCCATTGGTTTCATAATTAATCTATCTCCTTTTGTACATTCAATAAAGGGCATTGCCCCGTCATTCAACGAACGGCAGAGAACGTCAGTTGCGATTCACTTCCGTCCTGACTGAATACAACATCTGCCGTGCAGTTATACCATTTAATTATTATATAAAATCTGACGATAGATGTCAAGTGATTAACTGTGTTTATTTTTTAATAAGATTCCGTCTTTTACCGCCACTAATGAGGTTTCAAAAAACTCCTCTGCCGCCTTTACCATATAATATGTATCCTTAACCCCGGCTGTTTCGTAGCTTGAATGCATTGCAAGCTGTGCAATTCCAATATCTACGGTATTTACAGAAACACTCTCACTTGCTAAATTTCCAAGTGTTGAGCCGCCTGCAACGTCGCTTCTGTTTACATATGTCTGATACGGAACACCGGCATTCTTGCAGATTTTTTTAAATAATGCTTCCGACACCGAATCAGTAGTATATTTCTGATTTGCATTGTATTTTATGACAATTCCGCCGTTCATCCTCGGACGATTTATCGGATCTGCCTTTTCGGGATAATTAGGATGCGCGGCATGAGCATTATCAGCCGACAGCATAAAGCTTGATGCAAGCATCCGTTTATATCCGTCTTTTGTAATTCCTGTCGAATAGCATATACGCTCCAAAACATCCGATAAAAACGTCGATTTTGCACCCTGTTTTGTGCCGCTGCCTACCTCCTCGTTATCAAATGCCGTAAAAACAGATACAGCGCCGATGTTATCAGCATTCAAAAATCCGCGCATTGTCGAGAATGCGCTCTGTAAATTATCAATTCTCGGCGCAGAAAAATATTCATTATCCACGCCCCAAAAAGACGCTTTCATTCTGTTGTACAAAAACAAGTCACATCCAATATTATCACCGAAAAGTCTTGAAAAAACTCCCTCTTGCGTACCGGCAAGCGGCAGCAAATCCTTTTGGATATTTATATTTTCTACCTTCCCCATATGTATTGCAAGACTCGGAATGACCACAAGATCACGGTCTATATTTATAAGCTCGGATTTTATTCCTTCCTCCGTTTCTGTGACAATTCTGCCCGCAACGGACAGCGGGCGGTCAAACCAGCTTTCCTTAATCATACCGCCGTATCCCTCTATGTTCAGTTTTACAACGCCCTCGCTCTCCAATTCCGGCGACGGCTTTATCTTAAAGCACGGCGAATCTGTATGACTTGCCGCAATCATAAAACAATCAGGATTTTCAGGAATTTTAAAGGCGATAATCGATGACTGATTTCGTGTTACAAAATATTTTCCGCCTTTGTTCAAATTCCAGTCCTCAAATTCAAAAAGCTCCGAAAAACCATTTTTCAACAGTTCTTCACTTATATTTTTCACTGCATGAAAGCTTGTCGGACTTTTTTCTATAAAATCCGTAAGCTCCTTCGTTATTTTTTTATACATATTTATTCCAACTCTTTTCTGCACTTTAAATAATTAAAGCCTTGACACAGACTTTTTTAACATAGTATCATTTCGTTTTCTGTTTGTCAACAAAAAAAGAAAAAGACTGCTGTAAATCATAACAACAATCTTTTACTGCTTTTTCCGCAGCTCTGCCGCTTTTTTTAGCAGGTATTCTCTTGTATTTAATTCGGGATTGATTATCACCTCATCAATCAGCGTCTTTAATGTATCGCCTATGTTTCTTCCGGGACGATATCCTATTTTTATCAAGTCTTTTCCGTTCACAACCAGATCCGAAACAAGATACGGCTGTCCCTCAGCAAGAATTTCCGTATATATATTGTATACCGCCTCAATTCGCTTTTTCTTGTCGGGAAAATGCTTGAGATTTTTAGCACTGTTATCTGCAAGCTGAAGTGCAAGTAATTTTTCAAACAGCACATCACCCGTTCTTGCCATCATACGCTTCACCGCCGGAGGTGACGGCTCAACTCTCACATCGTGATTTTCCACAAGAAGTGCAATATCATGTATAGATGCCGAATCCATACGCAGACGGTGCAGCACATCAATCGCAATACGTCTGCTTTCACGGTGATGACCGTAAAAATGAATTATGCCGTTTGCATCCGTACTTGAACAGCAAGGCTTTCCTATATCATGCATAATCGCCGCCCATCGTATAGTAAGATCTGACGGTGTATTTTTTACCGCCTGCATAATATGCTCGCCAACATCATAAATGTGGTATTTATTCTTTTGCATTTCGCCAAAGCATATATCAAGCTGCGGCATAATATATCTTAAAAGTCCCAGCTCATGTAAAACTCTGAAATAATCCGGATGATCGGATAAAAGTATTTTATTAAGCTCCTCTAAAATACGCTCACTGCTTACTTTTTTTATAAGCACCGCGCATTTTTTTATAGCGCGTTTTGTTTTTTCCTCAATATTAAACGACAGCACCGCGCTGAACCGAACAGCCCTGAGCATACGCAGCGCATCCTCCTTAAACCGCGTTTCGGGATCACCTACGCATCTTATCATTTTTGCCTTTATATCATCGCGTCCGCCGAAAAAATCAATCAATCCGTGCTTTGGACTGTAAACCATTGCGTTCATTGTAAAATCGCGGCGCAGACAATCCTCACGCACATCATTTACAAACCTTACCTGCTCAGGATGTCTGCCATCACGGTATTCACCGTCACATCTGAAGGTTGTAACCTCATATCCTACCTTATTCTCTATCACAGTAACCGTACCATGCTTTAGACCTGTGTCAATAGTACGGCGAAACAGTTTTTTTACCTGCTCCGGATATGCCTCGGTTGCAATATCATAATCATGCGGTGTTTTATTCATAATCAAATCTCTTACAGCTCCGCCGGCAACAAACGCAGAAAAGCCGCCTGCTTCCAGCCGACTTAAAATATTCATTGCTCCGTCACTGATGTTTAATTTCATTGCAAATAACCATTAAATCCTTTCTTAAAGCTTAAGGCTTACAGTCATATTCACTCAATATAACCGTACCTTTTAACAAGCTTTCAGGCACATTAATAAGCCGCTGATTGGCGGAGCCTTTAAAATTCAGCTCCAAGCTTTTCTCTGACAAAATAAATTTTCCGTCAACAAGAATATCTGTATTTTCCAAAAGCTCTGTAAAGCAATTATCGCTGTTACCAATCTTCAGCAGCTCCTCAAAGGTAAAGCCTGTATATGTAATAACGTTTAATCCCAGCTTATGAACGCTTTTTGCAATTGCGGCACAGGCGCGCGCCTGCATAAAGGGTTCGCCGCCGGACAGCGTAACGCCATCCAGCAGAGAATTTTTTTTGATACTGTTTATAATATTCTCCGTATCCTCCCAATATCCCCCCTCGGGATTATGAGAATCCGGATTGTGACATCCCACACAATTATGCGGACAGCCCTGCGTAAATACAGCATAACGTATCCCCGGTCCGTCTACAATGGAATCATTTGCCGTTCCAAATAACTTTATTTTCATGATTTTTATTCAGCCGTAACAGCCGGTTTCATCTCCAATTTACACATTGTGCTTTACTCTGTCGCGTTCCTCTGCACGTTTACCGTCATTGAAACGGTCAAGTGTTCCTACCAAATATCCCGTAACACGGCGTATTCTGTCAATTTTGATGCCGTCATCACCGTCATGTCTGCCACATTTAGGACATACATCGCCGATAATTCCCGTATAGCCGCATACAGGATCGCGGTCAACAGGATGATTTATACTTCCGTAGCCAATCCCCGCGTCATGCATAGCTCGTATAACCTTTTCAAACGCATCAAGATTTTTTGTCGGGTCGCCGTCAAGCTCAATATACGAAATATGTCCCGCGTTTGTAAGCTCATGATAAGGCGCTTCCTTATATATTTTATCAATAGCGCTGATATTGTAATACACCGGCACATGGAATGAATTAGTATAATAATCACGGTCTGTTACACCCTTTATTATACCGAATTTCTTCTTGTCGATTTTAACAAATCTTCCCGACAAGCCCTCTGCCGGAGTAGCAAGCAGACTGAAGTTTAAGCCTGTTCGTTCTGTTTCCTCATCCATTCGCTTGCGCATATGTGAAATTATCTCAAGTCCGAGATTCTGCGCTCTTTCCGACTCACCATGATGCTCGCCTATCAATGCGACAAGCGCTTCCGCAAGACCAATCCAGCCTATCGAAAGTGTACCGTGCTTTAATACTTCACGAACCTCATCATCCGGCTTAAGCTTTTCGCTGTCAAGCCATACGCCGTTACCCATAAGAAATGGGAAATTTTTTACCTTTTTCTTGCATTGTATCTCAAATCTGTCAAGCAGCTGTTCGACAACCAAATCCATCTTGCGGTCAAGCTCCTCGTAAAACCAAGCTATATCCCCTTTTGCGCGTATTGCTATTCTCGGCAGATTTATCGATGTGAAGCTTAAATTTCCTCGTCTGTTACACTGCTCTCTTGAAGGATCATAGTGATTTCCGATTACTCTTGTACGGCAGCCCATATATGCAATTTCTGTTTCCGGATGTCCTTCCTTATAATATTTCAGATTAAAAGGAGCGTCAACAAAAGAAAAATTAGGAAATAACCGCTTTGCGCTGACACGGCAGGCAAGCTTAAACAAATCGTAATTCGGATCCTCTTTATTATAGCTTATCCCTTCCTTTACACGAAAAATCTGTATAGGAAAAATAGGAGTTTCACCATGTGCAAGACCGGCTTCATTTGCAAGAAGAACATTTTTTATTACCATTCTTCCCTCAGGAGTCGTGTCCATACCATAATTTATTGATGAAAACGGAGTTTGCGCTCCCGCGCGCGAGCACATAACGTTAAGATTATGGATAAATGCCTCCATTGCCTGATATGTAGCTCTGTCTGTTTCCTTAAGGGCCTTGTCAAAAGCAAAGCTCTGACATTTTTCAATATCCTTTACACCAAGCTCAAAAAGCTTATCAGCCTCTGTTTTTGCATAGCTTTCATGGTCGCCCATACGCAGCTCTGCGCCGGACGCGATTATTTCTTCACTTATCTTTGACAGTTCTTTTTCGTCAAGCTCCATACCGCCTATCAGCTCAACCGCCTTGGCAAGATTTTTTATGTACAAATGCCTGTATGTTTTTATAACACCCGGCGCCATTCCATAATCAAAGTTCACTATACTCTGTCCGCCGTGCTGGTCGTTCTGATTTGACTGGATAGCAATACAGGCAAGCGCGGCATAGCTTGATATATCGTTAGGCTCACGAACTACACCGTGTCCTGTTGAGAAACCGTCTTTAAAAAGCTGAAGCAAGTCAATTTGGGTACAGGTTGTGGTAGTAGTCAGAAAATCCATATCATGTATATGAATATCACCGTCTATATGCGCTTTAGAATGTTCAGGCTTAAGAACATACATTTCAAAGAATTTTTTTGAGCCCTCTGAGCCGTATTTAAGCATGGTACCCATAGCCGTGTTTGCGTCAACATTTGCATTTTCACGCTGAATATCCGATTCCGATGCGTCCTTATATGTAATTTCCTCATAAATCTGCATCAAATCTGTTTTCATTTCTCTTACGCGCGTACGCTCCGAACGGTACACAATATATGATTTTGCAGTACGGACATGACCGTTTTTTATCAACACGCGTTCAACACTGTCCTGAATTTGTTCTACCGTAGGCGTGGTAAGTCCCTGTTCTTCTATTTCATATAATACCTTATTTGCAAGATTTCTTGCATAAACCTTATCATCTCTTTTTGTGCTTGCTATAAAAGCCTTATTTATTGCTTTGGTTATTTTATTTATGTCAAACTCAGCTGTTCTACCATCACGTTTAACTATATATTCTACCATTTCATTACCATTCCTTTATTCTGTATCTTGTGTGTTGAAACTATACATTTGATTATAAACCCAATATATAGTATATGTCAAGACATATTTTAATAATGTAAAGATGATGTAATACAAGAATCAGACAAATTTCAACCAACCTGTTCACAAATCAGACTATTAGTTAAATTTTACATCTTTTCAGCTGAATTTTATACATTTCGCTACTATCATGTTTATTGACTTTTTTTCTTAAATGGTGTATATTATAGATGATGCATATTCAAAAAATATGCGAAAATACATAGGCGTCCAAAAAGCGCCCAAAGGGAGATATAATATGGAAAGAAATACTGATACAAGACAAATGAAATACGAAGTTCTACGTGAAGTTGCAGATTTGTCATTCAGAGAAAAGCTGAATGATGAAGCAATAGAGGAAATTCCTTTTAAAATTATTCCCGGTGCAACTCCGAGATTTCGCTGCTGTGTATATAAAGAACGTGAAATTATTCGTCAGCGTGTAAGATTGGCTATGGGTAAAGCTCCGCTGCCTACACATAATGTAGAAAATCGTGTTATTAACGATAATGTTATTCAGGTAATTCCCGCAGCCTGTGAGGGTTGTCCTATAAATCGTTTTCAGGTTACAGAAAACTGTCAGAAATGTATGGCAAAGAGTTGTCAGAGAGCCTGTGCCTTCGGCGCTATTACCATAACCGGACGCGGCGCATACATAGACCAGTCAAAGTGCCGTGAATGCGGTAAGTGTGCCGAGGCTTGTCCTTATCATGCAATTGCGGATCTTATGCGTCCATGCAGAAGAAGCTGTGATGTAGGTGCTATTACCATCGGCGGCGATAAGCTTGCTATTATTGATGAAGCAAAATGTATAAGCTGCGGTCATTGTGCGGCAGCCTGTCCGTTTGGTGCAATTTCAGATATTTCGAGCATAACAACAGTTATTAAAAAGCTTAACGACCCTGACACAAAAGTAGTGGCTCTCCCCGCCCCTGCCGTTGAAGGACAGTTCGGTCCCGAGGTCACTATAGGACGTTTAAAGACTGCTTTGCTGGAGCTTGGCTTTGATGAGGTTCACGAAATTGCGCTTGGCGGCGACGCTGTTGCTTATAACGAGGCAAAGGAGCTTATTGAAAACCACGAAAAGGGCGAAAAAATGACAACTTCATGCTGTCCGGCATTTGTGAATCTTATAAGAAAGCATTATCCACAGCTTATTGATAAAATGTCAAACACAGTTTCCCCGATGGTTGCCAGCGTGCGTTGGGTAAGAGATAACAATCCCAATGCGTATGTTGTATTTATCGGTCCTTGTATGGCAAAAAAGGCAGAAGCTAAATTTGACGTAGAGGGTGAGCCAGACGCAGTTATGACGTTCGAGGAGCTTAACGCATTATTCGACGCAAGACGTATTGAGCCTTCCGCTTGTCCTGAATCGGAAACATCAGCAACCTCGTTCGGCAGACGCTTCTCAGGAAGCGGCGGCGTAACGGAGGCAGTTATGAAAGCGGTTGCAGAGCTTGGCGGCGATGTAAGTGAAATCAAGGCAAAACCGTGCAACGGCGCTAAGGAATGTAAGCTTGGTCTTCAGATGTTGAAAATCGGCAAGCTTCCGGAGGATATTATTGAAGGTATGGTATGCGAGGGCGGCTGTATCGCAGGCCCCGGCTCCATCGCTTCATTGCAGCAGCTTAAGATGGCGAGAATGAAGAAAATCAAGGGTAAGGATAACGATAATATTACAGATATGCTTACCGAACAGAACTTTATGTCAACTGATATGGAAAGAGAATAAATAAAAAAAATCGGGGCTGCCGCATTAAGCTTAGGCATTATGTAAAATGCGCAGATGAGTTAATTGTGGAATAGAGTATCGGTCGTTTGAGGGCGGCTGATATACGTTTCCTGTAAATTATTCATTTGCGCGAATTGCCTTTAATGCAGCAGCTCAATTTTTATTGACTTTTTTCATTAATTAGTATATTATATAACAAAAAATTGGGGGATTTAAAATGAATCGTATAAAAAACTATATAAAAGAAAATTCGAAAAGACTGATTGGCTATGCTGTATTATTGAGCACATTCATTCTTATATTGATACTTAACACTCATACACATTATCTTTCTGATGATTTCCGGTATCATTTCTTTTATAAAGATCACCTTCCTTCTGCTGATATCAAACGCATAGGCAGTCTTGGCGATGTTATTCCCTCTATGGTCAATCACTGGAAAGCTTGCAACGGACGTGTGGTAGTTCACGGATTGCTTCAGATTATATTACAAGGAGGAGAAGTGTTCTTTGATATTTTTAATTCGCTGATGTATGTTCTGCTCGGCATTCTTATATATAAACACTCAGCAGGCGAAAAAAGAAATCTTCCGCTTTTAATAGGTATATACCTTTTGATGTGGTTTTTTATCCCGCAGTTCGGTGCAACCTGTCTTTGGGCATCCGGTTCAGCAAACTATCTGTGGGGCTCTTGTATAATTCTTGCGTATCTGCTGCCTTATAGAATGTACGGTATAAATCAGGATAAATTTAAAGATTCAACAAAAAACGCTGTAATTATGGGAATACTCGGACTGTTTGCCGGCTGCACAAACGAAAATAGCGGCGGCGCTTTAGCCTTGGCTTGTATACTCTTTATCGGATTTTATAAAGTAAAAAAAATCAAAATCCCTACATGGTCTTACTGCGGAGTTGCGTCAACCATAATAGGTGCCTTTATACTTCTTAAGGCTCCGGGAAATTACAGAATAGACTCAAGAACAGATCTTGCCGGATATATAAATCGTTTCAAGGATATATATAACATATCTTTAAGGCTTATGTTTATATTGTTAGCAATATACTTAACAATACTATTTATTTATATTTATAACTCAAATAGAAAAAAGCTGAGCGACTCGCCTGAAGTATTCTCATTGCTGTACATAATTCCGTCATTTGCGTCAATTTTTGTTATGACTTTTTCAGCTTTGCATCCCGAAAGAACATGGTTTATCGGAATTATGATGTTTATTTGCGCAACCGGATACTTATACAGTCATCTGGAGCTTCATAAATACAGAAAATATATTCCTATCGCAGCATTTACAATAGTATTTGTATTCTCATTTGCAAATGCATTTAAGGATATAAACCATACATATAAACAAGCACATGAACAGATAGTTCTCATAAAACAGGCAAAAAAGAATGGAGAAAGAACTGTCAGAGTTCCTTTTATACAGCCAAGCAACAGTAAATACGATTCGTATGCTGTTGCCGTACATACAAGCGTCGACCCGAATGCCTGGCAAAATCAATGGATGTGCAAATATTATGATATGGATCAAATCTGCGCATACAAATAGAAAAAAACGCATGATTAACTCATGCGCTTTTTATTTGATAAAATTTTCAATTTATTTTTTCCTGTTTCTTTCAGTCTGAAAAGCCAATCAGGCTTAAAGAAATATATCAACAGAAGTATTATCGTAAGTATTGAAATAACATCCGAAATATGTTGTATAATCGTTCCCG
>JALEPO010000101.1 GCA_022768695.1 Clostridia bacterium | reverse complement strand
CAAGCTGCAATGACGCGTTATATTTACCGTTCTCCAACGATATAATCGTCTGACGCGTCACGTCAACAGCCTTTGCCAATTCATCCTGCGTTATCTTATTTTGTTTTCTTAATTCTTTGATTTTATTTTCCAAGCTATCAGCTCCTTAAATTATGTATAGTGCACTTTACATTTTAATTATAGCACATTGTGTTCTAATGTCAAGTACATTTTACATTTTAACAAAAAAAACAGCGGCAAATGATAATCACAAATAATCATTTGCCGCCGTCTTTTAAACTTATATTATTTTACTATTTCAATCGCTTTCTGCAGTTGGGTATCCTTATCATGCTCTACATCCGAAGCATACATTTTACTATATTCCTCAGGCATATCAACTTCAACATCCGGTTCAATACCTATTCCATGAATACAAACTCCGTTAGGCGAATAATATTTTGCGACAGTCAAGGATACTCCCGAACCATCGGCAAAAGGAAATACAGTCTGAACTATTCCCTTTCCATAGCTTTTCTTACCGACAACAGTCGCCTTTCCATAGTCCTTTAAAGCACCAGTAAGAACCTCTGATGCGCTTGCGCTGTTTTCATTAATCAGAACTGCCATAGGTATGTCAAGCTCATTAGTATCAGAATTAAAATCTTGGCGTGTACCGTCCTTATATTCCATATAAGTAATTATTCCTTCAGGAAGAATCATATCAGCAATATTGCACGCAACCGGAAGCACCCCTCCGGGATTATCCCTAAGATCTATAATCATCTTTTCCATTCCCTGCGATTGCAGGCTTTGAACCTCTTCTTTAAATTCTGTATAGGTATCCTGTTCACTTTCATCATCATTCATATTAAACGCTGAAATACGCACATAGCCTATATTGTCCTCAAGCATTTCGGATTTTACCGAATCTGACGAAACGCGTCTGCGTTCAATTGTTTTTTCTAAAATCTCTCCGTCGCGTATAAAAGTGATATTAACAGTAGTTCCCTCACTTCCATTTTTTATGTGCTTTACAGTTTCGTTCATATCGTCATATTCCACACCGTCGACAGCCAAAATAATATCTCCCGGTCTTACATCAGCCTCATAAGCAGAACTGTCCTCAAAAGGTGCAATAACCACTACATTATCGTCCTTATCCATTGATATTACCACACCAATTCCTACATAGCTGTCCTCTACTCCCTCAACATATGAATCAAATTTCTCCGGCGGATAATATACGCTGTATTCCTCATCAAGACCCTTTACATATCCCTCTATGGCTGATTCAAACATATCACTTTTGTTGTATTCATTCAGATAGTATTTATCAAGATAGCTGTCTATGATATTCATTTTATTGGAAAAATTCAGATATGCATTTTTTGTGGGATAATATCTGAAAACATACATAAATCCAATTGTAACTATTGCAGTTAATATTATGGTAATCAATATTGTAAGTATTTTTTTTAATCGTTCACTCATATTAATTCCCCTTCCCTGTTAAACTTAAATAAAGAAGGCAAGAGTATTTTTCTCTTGCCCAAGCTATATTATATTTTCATCGGATTAGATGCAAGATATTTATGAACCATCATGGCAACCTTGAATACTATAGCCTGATCAAACTTTCTCAAATCTAATCCCGTAAGCTTATATATCTTCTCAAGGCGATATACAAGCGTATTTCTGTGAACAAACAACTGACGTGATGTTTCACTGACATTCAGGTCATTTTCAAAGAATTTGTTTATCGTTAAAATGGTTTCATCGTCAAGTGAAGTGATGCCGCCTTTCTTGAATACCTCCTGAAGGAATAATTCGCAAAGCTTGATAGGCAACTGATAAATAAGTCTGCCAATTCCAAGACTATCATAATTTAAAATATATTTTTCCTCATCGAATACTTTTCCTACCTCAAGTGCAATCTGTGCCTCTTTATAGGAATTATTCAATCCGTCTATATTATTAGCTACAGTTGAAAGTCCTATTAAAACTGTATTCATAGTTTCAGAATTTATCGTATCTAAAATCGACTGCGCTATCCCCTCCAGTTCTTCAGATGTAGGGATTTCCTTAAGCTCCTTAATAAGTACAATGTTATTAGTATCAATATTTATAACAAAATCCTTTTCTTTATCAGGGAACATATTTCGTACAACCTCATATATACTATTCTCGCCGTTTCCTATTACTTTAATATAAAAAACAGCTCTCGGAACATCTATATCAACATGAAGCTCCCTTGCCTTCTGATGTAAGTCAAATGCCAAAAGATTATCAAAAATAATATTCTGCATAAAATTAGTCTTATCATACTTTTCATCATAATAATGTCTGACATTATTTGAGGCTACAGCTATAGCGTTACAACAATATTTAGAAACTTCATCTGTTCCTTCAACGTATACAATATATTCCGAATAAGGTTTATTTGACATAATACGCACTGTATATCCATCCTTAAACAGCAATTTTTCGCTGTTTGTTGCAGCGTATACAAGATTATCCATAACATCCGGATGCGGTTCTGCGCCGTTAGATGCCAAAACAAGACCTTGTGAATCTGCAATACCAAATTTTTTCGGAAAAACTTCTGCCATCTGCGTTACGATATTTTGGAATGCTTTGCTTATCATCACTTTCTCCTCCAGTTCGATTTTATTACGATATTTATTTTATTATACACCAATCCGTACAGAATTTCAAGATTTTTTTCGATTTTTCTGTATGATTTTTCTAATTTATTAAATGCATATGTCGCATTACATAAAACAATATAGCAACAATTTTATGCAAACTGTCAGACAAGACACAAAAAATGATATACCGCATCGAATTTTACGATATATCATTTTACTATGCCTCATAGTTTTCCAAAGCTTCCGATATATCATTGTTCGCTTTTCATATTCTATAGCCAAACCCCAGGCATACTCTGTTGATTTACAGTTAAGTGTTTTTTTGTAATACTTCTAAATGTAATAGCAAAAATTATTTCCATTTTCTTCCGCATTATTCATAAGATCTGCAATGGTTGTCCCATCAAGGTAGTTATTAATAGTATCATACAAGCCTGTCCAAAACTTGATTGTGGGGTAATTGCTTAATCCCGTATACTGATTTATTTCATCTTCAAGGCATGATAACGGCGATATTTCTCCCTCTGTAACTCTTAAAATATCTCCCATTGTATATTCTTCCGGCTTACGCATCATTTTATATCCGCCCTGCGCGCCTCTTTGACTCCTCAAAAGACCTGCCTTGCTCAGTATATTTACAATCTGCTCAAGATATTTTAATGATATATTCTGACGTTTTGAAACATCCTTTAATGACACATTACCACCGTCTGAATGAGATGCAATGTCAAGCATTAATCGTATTGCGTATCTGCCCTTTGTTGATATTCTCATAAATTCTTATCACCTCAACCTAATTTTATATTATATAAAATATTGTAACCTTACTTATATTAGAAGATTCGTATTAAAATCAGCGGACAAAGCCTTCCTCCTGCCTGCCCGCTAAATCTGGTAATTATAGTCATCCGGAATTTTGTATTCTGTAGGTGTTACACCATACTGTTTTTTAAATACCCTTGAAAAATATCCTATATCCTTATAGTCCAGCCTTGCCGCAATTTCTGTCACCTTCATCTCCGTATTCTGCAGCAGCCAGCCTGCGCGTCTTAGCTTTACAGTTGTAAGATAATCAATAAATCGGAGCTGAGTCTGCGCGGAAAATACTGTGCTTAAATAAGAACTATTGATATAGTGCTTTGCTGCGATTGTTTTTTGTTTTAAATCACTTTCGGGATTATTCAGAATATATAAAATAACCTCCTGAATTTTATCATTATTCACCTTCGGGAAAAGCTCACAATACTCACGAAAAAGCTCTGTCACCCTGTTTTTCAAATACTCGTTATATGTCCCGCAAAAGCCTTCAGATTCATCAAATTCCTCATAAAGTCTATCACCTGACCTATATAAATCAAACCATTCGTTACGGCTGAAAATTTCACTAATTACATTTTTGTAAATTTCAGTTAAGACATTTTCCGCAGACGCCGTATCAGATGTATTTTCATAAACTTCATTTATCATATCTGAAATATAATTATTTATATCGTCATCACGTCTTTCAAACAGGTTTATTATTTCTTCACTCCGATAAGCTTCAATTTTTTTATTCTCGTTAGTTTTGTTTTTTATACGCGAGAATGCCGAACAAAACTGACTTTCATCAAAAGGATTTACAAAATAATCAAACGCACCGAAAATAATTCCCTTCCTTGCATATTCGAAATCCGCAATCTCACTGCAGAACGCTATGTACCCACATAGTTTTTCACATTTTGAACGTTTTAAAAGCTCTACACAATCCATTCCCTTAAGCTGTGTTTCACAGATCACAAGATCATATCTGCATCGTCGCAATTCATCGTATGCGTCATAGGCATTATTTACAATTGCCGCAATCTCAAAGTCTGAAGTCTTACCCCAAATATGCATTGCCTGTACCTTTTCCAATAGCTGTGCATTGCTAAAAACAAGCATTGTCTTGTACATACGCAACCCTCCTTGTGTATTATCTGCTATAATGCTCATTAACATATTCAAGTGCCGCTTCAAAATCCTTGATTAAATCGTCAATATCCTCAATCCCCACACTTACACGAATTAAATCATCATATACGCCTGCCTTTTCCTGTTCGTCATTAGTGCTGTGCGCATAAATTGTCGACGCAGGGTGTATCACAAGCGTTTTAGTGTCACCTATATTGGTTATGTTTACCGCGTATTTCAGCTTGTTTATAAACGCAAAGGCGCGTTCCTTTGTATACAGACGTATTGTGAGTATTCCGCCGCCCTTGCCTTTAAACTGACTCATTGCCGTGTCAGAATACGGACTTGATTTTAAAAGCGGATAATTTACCACGCTGATACCGTCCATATTTTCAAAAAACTCCGCCAGTCTTAAAGCATTCTGACAATGACGTTCCATTCTCAGACTCAGCGTTTCAAGACCTATTGCATTGAAATACGCATTCATAGGACTTAAACAGCAGCCTATGTTACGAAAAGTATCATTTC
>JALEPO010000075.1 GCA_022768695.1 Clostridia bacterium | reverse complement strand
CTCGGTGTACCTGTACCGTGTAAAAATAAGCAGGCAATAATTTTAAGCGGATATGGCGGAATTGGCAGACGCGCATGATTCAGGTTCATGTCTTTCACGAGGTGCAGGTTCAAGTCCTGTTATCCGCACCATACCGAGTGTTCTTACAAGATCTGAAAAGGTTATGTAAGCACTCGGCTTTTTTATGTCTATTTTATCCAAGACAAGGTGCATAATGCACATCTACACCTTGTCTTGTGTATACCGACACATTGTTTTCAGGTATTTTATCTAAATCCGGTATGTCTATAACACTAACACAAGTATAGTGTATAGTTAATCGTTGAACTGTTTTTCCATCAATCTTTTCAGAGCAAAAAAACATTCAAAATTACTACAAGTTCTAAACATAACTATTCCGCTTCGCCCAATCTTCTTAAAAGAGATTTTACAGCTGACAGTCCCAACCAAAAGTGGTTTGGTGATATTACCTACATACCTACTGATGAGGGATGGCTTTATGTCGCAATCGTAAAAGATTTATGCCTTAAGAAGATTGTCGGATACGCCTTTTCAATCCGTATTGATACAAATCTTACTGTATCTGCACTTAAAATGGCTGTAAATCGTCAAAAACCCCAAAACGAACTGATTTTTCACAGCGATCGCGGCGTTCAGTATGCTTCTGTCGGTTACCGAGAAGCATTAGCCGAATACAATATTACACAAAGTATGTCAAGAAAGGGGGATCCGTATGACAATGCTGTTGCAGAAAACTTTTTCAGCTGTCTAAAGTGTGAACTTGTTCATCACAAGCATTACAAAACCAGAGCCGAAGCGCAAGCTGATATATTTGCTTATATTGAAACATATTACAATTCTGTACGACCTCAATCAGTACTTAATTGGCTTTCTCCACTTGCGTATGAGCACTTACTTAGCGTTTATGCCGCGAAAGTTGCTTGACAACGAGGAGCCGATATGATAGGCTTGTGCCGGGGCGAATTGTCCTTGGACTGTTTCGCCCTTTCGCAGGTACATCATGTCGGCAGAGGCTCGTTGTCAAGTGAACCGTGAAATAAATGCGACCATTTCTAAGAAAATGAAAGAATTATTACGATTCATTCCGTTTTTTGAAGCTTTTTTCTGTCTATTTTTGCTGGGAGGACTCAAATTGCCGATTTTTCTACTGTCAGACAGTGCTTATACTTATTTTTCCAATTCTGTCCAGTCTCTTGTTTCACGAAGCTCAGTCCATGTTTCGTAGTCATCGTTCTTTTCATAATAGTGGGAATTAGCCGCCTCCTGAACAGGAGTATAATACCACTTATCCGGTGTATTGTCAGGCCATGTTGCCATATCAGGCACCATTCCCTCCGGCGTTACATGTCTTTCAAGAACGTTATTTATAAGCGTCATTGCCTCTGCTCTTGTGATATATGCGTCAGGTTTGAAGCTTCCGTCCTCATAACCCGAAATCCAGCCTCTTTCAGCGGCACGGTTTATATATTCACTCGCCCAATGGCCGTCTATGTCATTAAATTTATTCGGTCCAAGATATGTTCCGCTGTCGAATTTAGCGGCTATAGTCGCAAATTCAGCGCGTGTTATGTTATTTGCAGGCTTAAAGGATTTTTCATCATAACCGGTGATTATTCTCGCCTGAGTCATAGTCGAAATCGCAATATTAGACCACATATCTGATGTTACATCCTCAAACTTATTGCTCTTTGCATAGAATATATCTCTTGTATCGTCAGTAAGAAGTCGGAAGAATATGGTTGCAACCTCCTGTCTTGATATATTACTTTCAGGCTTTATAAGACCCTCCGGATAACCCAAAACGTAAGCGTAATGCTCAGTTTTGTTAAGCTCGGGCATCTTCGTCGATTCCGGCGTCGGAGTAAATTCAGGCTCTTCTGTTGGTTCCGGTGTCGGAGTAAATTCAGGCTCTTCTGTCGGTTCCGGCGTCGGACTGCTCACTGAAGAAGTTGTTGGTGCTTCTGTTGGCTGCACTGACGGAGATGGTGAAATAGAAGCCTCCGGAGTTGGAGATGCCTGTAGCTCTCCCTCTGCAAAGAAGAAATTTGCCATCGTTCCATTACCCATGTTTTCTACATAAACCTCACGCTTCTTGTCTTCAGGTGCCACCGGATTGTAATCAGAATATTTCTCCGGCATTGTTATCTCAAAAATATATGATTTTAACGGAGGAATAAGTTCAAAGTAAAAATTACCTGATTCCTCAGTCTCTTTTGTTGCAATAACGTTTCCGGCCTTGTCTGAAACTGTTATAACAGCTCCGGGAATACCGCTTTCCCCTTCTTCAATTCCTGCAGAAGTTTCAGAATACATCTGTCTGTTTTTGTTTACATCATTCCAAACATAACCGCTTATAAGCTCGGAAGGAAGTTTCTCAACAATTATTTCAATACTTGCCTGCATAGATGGCTGAATTGTATACGGGAATTCAAGCGTGCACGCTTCAGTACGTTCCGCCGCTATCGGCTCAGACACTATATAATCCAACACTTGTCCCGAATAATATTCATAGCCTTCCGGCAGAATCGTCTGGAAAATATAGTCTCCCCCCTTAAGTTCACAATACCATGAGCCATACTCATCTGCTTTCACCGTATATTTTACTTCACGGGATACAGAATCCAGAATATTCACAAAAGCAGCAGGGATAGCTTCTCCTTCATCACATACTTTATTATAATTAAAATCCTCATAAATCCTTATATTAAGCCAGCTTATCTGTTCGTCTATTTCAGCTGTAGCGGCATTTACCGTTAATCCGGCAAAGGATATAAACATTGTAATTGTAAGTATTAGTGACAGTATTCTTTTTTTCATATTATCAACTTCCTTTCATATGCTGTTTCTTTTATAATTTATTTTCAATCCGGTTAATATCGGAATTGAATACCGTACCTGTTCATTATTTATTCAGATTTTCTGCCTGATTCTTATATTCATCCTGTATAAACTTTGCATTGTTGTCTGTTAAGCTGTCAACAACAGGCGATAAAGCGTCAAAGGCTTCTTTGGAACAATGCGCGGCAATCACCTCAACAGCGCCTGTTCTTCCGAGCCAATTAGCATCTGGATTTTTAATCAAATCTATCATAATCTGCTCGATTTCATCAGGATTGTAATAAGTTGCCCTTGCGCGCCATTCTTCAAAATTATCCGCTTTGTTCTTAAAGCTTGTAACAGCCGTCCATGTCGGAATTTTGTCGGTAACGGGCGTTGTTCTCAAATAGTCCATTGTTGCTCTGTATGCCGCTTCACTTGTATTTTCATGGAAGGGATAATCGTACCACAATTTAACAAGACTGTTTATACCGTTGGCATGGAACTGCTCATCGTCTGGATTGTTAAGCATTGAAACAATCGGTTCAATAATTTTCTCATCGTTAAGTCCGCCGGCATATCTGTATGCCGCGTCCCGCACATCCGGATCCTCATCATCCATCAAGTCTATCATCTTGTTAACACAAGTGCTAATATTTTTTCATATTTATTCCCTACTGATTACTTTTTATCGTTCTCATCAAATATGTCGCCGCATTCCGGGCAGAATTTCGGTGGGTTTGCAGGATTCTCCGGCTCCCAGCCGCACTTATCACATTTATACAGCGGTGTGCCTGCCGGCTTTGGACTTCCGCAGTTTTGGCAGAATTTTCCCTTGTTGACCGTGCCGCAGGAGCAGGTCCAGCCGTCTGCCGATGGCTGCGGTTTGCCGCAGTTCATGCAGAATTTACCTGTATTGCCGCCCTGACCGCACGCGCATACCCATCCGGACGGCGCAGCCTGCTGCTGTGCTTGCGGTTGCTGCTGTCCCATAGCAAAAAGGTTTGCTGCATTCGTGCCTCCGGCGTTCTGTGCCAGATTCATGCCGAAGAAGCCGCCCATAGCACCCATTCCGCCCTCGTTTTTGGCTGCATCCTGCATGGCCTGTGCCTGTGCACCTACCATATGAGCTGCCGCCATGGTCGGATTCCGGAAGGCTGCATTTCTTTGAATTTCCTTAATCATCTTTTCGTCTTCTTCCGAAGCATTGACAGAGGAAACACCGAACACTACAATTTCAATACCTCGCAAATCTCTCCATTTCGCAGAAAGAACCTCATTTAATGCATCGCCGATTTCCATTGTATGCGCCGGAAGTGAGCTGTAACGGATTCCCATATCCGAAATCCTTGCAAAGGCAGGCTGAAGTGCCGTCAAAAGCTCGGTTTTTAACTGACTGTCAATCGTTTCCCTAAGATACATATCGTCCACATTTCCGCATACATTTGTATAGAAAAGCATTGGATTTGTTATTTTATAAGATTATTCTCCGTGACAGCGTTTTGCAATGTCCACGTCAAGTCCGATGTTGTTGTCAACGACTCTGAACGGCACGGGGGAAGGGGTTCCGTATTTGTTTCCTATAATCTCCTTGGTATTGAAAAAGTAAACTCTCTGATCCTTGCCCGGTTCGCCGCCAAAGGTAAAACGCTTGCCGATTTCAGAAAAGCTCTTTTTGATGTTTTCACCCAAATCGCCGTAAAAAATGCTGGGCTCCGTTCCGGTGTCATATACAAATTCGCCCGGTTCGGCACAGATGTCAACCACCTTGCCGCTTTCCACGATTATCATACACTGTCCGTCATTGACATTGATAATTGAGCCGTTGGAAATAATATTGTCTGTTCCTTTCTTGTTCGAGCTTCTGCCCCCGGCCCTTTTTTCCCCTTTTGCTGCAAGAACGTCTGTATCTAAGCTCTCGCAGTAAAAATAGTCTCTCCACGAATCGGCAAGTACGCCGCCCAGCGCTCCGACTCCTGCTTTTAATAATCCCATATGTAAACTCCTTTCAAAATTTAATCGTTATACTCTGTAATATCCCATACATCCTCCGTGCATATCAACCTGTTATTTTCATCAATTTGAGGCGTGTACTCAT
>JALEPO010000071.1 GCA_022768695.1 Clostridia bacterium | reverse complement strand
CTGTCAACATCTATTTCAGTTATAAGCTTATCGTTGAACAGGTTGAACGGAAGTGTTTCTTCTATTACTACTCTGTCAATAGTAACAGTTTCATCAAGGTCTATCATTATCTCGTTAGGATATTCAAGTTCTCTTGTATTGCCGCTTCCGTCGGTAACAGTAACGTGAGCTGCTCTTACTACCTTTGCAGGAGGCTCAGTTATCGCCTGTACAGGATATGCCTTGTCTGTATTTGTTTGGTCGCCAAGCTGACCTGAAGCATTATTACCCCAAGTCCATACTGTTCCGTCTGTAATATATGATGACATAAAGTTTGTGCCGGCGCCGCCGTTAAGCGCGCCTGCCCATACGGCGCCGTCCTTGTCCGTAATCTTTGCAGGCGCTGCGTCAGCCGCCGCAAGACCCTTCTGACCATATGTATTATCACCCCATGCCCAGACGTTCGTTGCGTCTGTTGAAGCAAAGCCGGAATTATCCTTTGCTGAAATGTGATTAATAACCTCGTCATCAGGAATTGCAGCGCGTACAGGCTTATAGCTGTCGTCCGTGCCGCCATTGCCAAGCTGACTTACCGAATTATCGCCCCACGAGTATATGTGACCGTTCTTTGTAGTGAACGCCTTGTCCGCCGGAACGTCATACTGAGTATGATCCGCGTTCTGATCCTTTATAAGCGCGGTATTATGGTTCGCGCCTGAACGCACCTCCATTACGTTGTTCAGGTATACGCTATTATATGGACTTTCGCCCACAACTACAAGTGCAGGATAGTTCAGATACTTGCGCAGCGTGTTACCAAGCTGACCGTCGTCATTTGTACCCCATGTCCATACATGACCGTCGTCGCGCAGAATTGTATTATGGTTAATTCCGCCGGTAACCTCAAGAGCATTCTCAAAGTAAGCGCCTGTTGACGCACTTTCACCCTTTATAAGCTGAGAAGCAGTTCCGCCGTATGTCCAGTATTTTACAGTTCTATCGTTCATTACCGCATATATGGTGCTGTTTGCAGTGCCTATTGCGGCAACATCACTAAGAGTTACTACAGGATATTCATTATTTCCGTAACCCCATGTGTATACTGTGCCGTTATTATCCAAAGCAACGCTGAAGTTTGAGCCTGCGGCAATATCTACAATATTTGTAAGGAATCCACCGCCGCCGACGCCAAGCACCTGAACAGGTTGGTTGTCGCTGATTGACGAGCCATCGCCAAGCTGCTTATCTGTGCCAAGACCCCATGTCCATACTGTTCCGTTTGACTTGAGCGCCACTACATGCGAGCTTCCGTTTACAATCTTCGGAGCGGCAACCTTTTTATCTCTGCCGTATTTTTCCTCCTGTGTTGGAATTATACGCAGCTTGAAGATATACGCAATGTCGGAATTATCATCACGAAGCATTACTGCTGTTTCGCCGTATATTTCCTTCTTAGGCACAATTGTGCCGTTTGTATTATCCACCGTCACAAGATTTTCATCAAGTGCCGTAAGCTTCATATCAGGAGTCCAATGGAACGGCTCTGATTCCTTTTCAGTAAAGGCAAGGTTGAAGCCCGGTGAAATTAATCTGTATACATTATCCAGATTTATCTTTATATACTGTGACGAGTCAAGAGTCACAATATTCTCCATAGGTGAAGCAGTTGAAAATTCCGTAACAATACTATTATCATCAACTGTGTATATTCCACCATCGACAATATCAGGACGAATATAATCCGTTGGACCTGTCTGAACAGGGAATGTACGGCTATTCTGAGTAAAGTCACCAATCTGACCCTTATCACCTGTACCCCATGACCATACTGTACCTTCCTTAGTACTGTACATTACAGTGTGAGCGCCTCTTGTTGAAATATTACCGAACTTTGTCATATATTCAGAGAATTCTTCAGGCTTAGCGTTGATTGTGTTACCCTTTACAATATTAGCAGGTGTCATCTGCATATTTACAGTTGTATCCTCAATACCAAGCTGATTTGTAACCTCATCAGGATCGGTTGTAGTATATTTCTGTGTTGCTATTACTGCTGTAACAAATGATCCAACGTAATCTGAACAAGTCCATAATGTTTCAGAGAATGTTTTATATGGAGGAGGTGTATTATCGCCCCAGCCAAGAACCTTGCCATCGTTTCTTATCATAAACGCCTGATTTGAACCGCTTGCAATCTGAACAGCACCCTCAAGCTCTGTTGCATGAGTAGGAACTAAAGAATTATTCGTTGTGCCGTTACCAAGCTGACCATGATCGTTCTTACCCCATGTATATACATCCTGATTTCTTGTAATAACAGCTGCATGCTTTGAACCTGCTGAAATTGTTGTTATCTCTTGAAGATAATTATATGAAACAGATGCTGCATTTACAGAATTATGTTCATAATCCAATATCTGCTCGCCTGCCTTAACCTGTACAGGATAGTACTTATTATATGAACGATTATATTTTTTCTTTAATTCAAAGGTTGATGTAACATGCCAACCATGGCTCTGATTATTATTATAATATCCATAAGCATATTTATTTTCAGTCTGATATGTTGATGTACTGTAGGTTATAGATGTGCCGTCACCCATTTCACCGCTGTCGTTTCTGCCCCATACATAGGCAGTACCGTCTTTCTTAAGAGCAATTGTAAACTCTCCGCCTGCCTTTATGTCTATAATATCTTCAAGATAGCCGTAGCCTCTTGCACCGCTTACTCTTACAGGTGTTGTCATTGCAGGAACACGAGTTGCTTCATTACCGTCTGTTCTTCCGCTGCACATATATAATCTGTAATGTCCCATATATCCTGCGTCAGCGTATGTCTGAGGTGAACCTATCTGATTATATGTATTATCGCCCCATGCATAAACCTTACCGTCCTTTGTCATGGCAACAGTATGATTGTCACCCGCTGAAATTGTTACAATATTGGAAACAGTTGTAAGCTTAACCGGAGTATACGCATTATTGTTCATCTTATTATAAGTATAATGAGTCATACCGCTGTGATAATTATTATGATCTCTTGTTGAATCAGGACTCCAACAATAGTCCTCACCGTAATAATTGCCTCCACGGTGGGTTTTAAGCTCATAGTTATTAGCCGTACCGTTACCAATCTGACCATATTCATTATAACCCCATGTATATACATAGCCGTCCTTATCAACAGCACCTGCATGATATTGACCTGCGGTGATATATACGATATTTTTCAGACTTGTAATCTTAACAGGTCTATCGACAAGTTCCGTACCCTTTCCGACACCAAGCTGACCTTTATCATTATTACCCCATGCCCAGACTGTTCCGTCTGATCTAAGTGCGATTGCGAAGTCGTCACCTGCAGCTACCATAGGAACTGCAACTGTGGTTTCACTGCGCTTGATATTCAGAATGAATACGCCCATTGCACCGCTCTTTACATCCTGAACTGATATTGACGTATTGCTGTAACGTCTTTGGTCGTTAGGAGTAATAACACCGTTTACAATCGTAGCAACACTATTATCTGAAGATGCCCATGTCACTTCTCCGTTTGCTGCATCCACATCTCTTTCCGAATGTGAATCAAAGTATGCAACGTTAAAGCCTGTATAGTAATCATACGTTACCTTTGTGATGTGAAGCTTGTCTGTTTCGGCAATAGTCAGAGCAGACGGCATACTTATGCCGTTATCTGTGTCAGCAACAACCTCTGTTGAGCCGTCCTCATGCACGACATATGCATAATTAACCGTCATATAACGTGTTTCTCTGTCACCTGAAATTACAGGAGTGAAGCGTGTGTTATATGTAATATCGCCAAGCTGATAATTATTGTTTGCACCCCATGCCCATACGTAACCGAACTTGCTGATTATTGAGGTATGGCTGTCACCGAGAGCAACATTTCTTACGCCGTTAATATTAGTGTTGTTATTATCCTTCTCATATTTCAGACCTGTTTCAACTGACGTAAATGCTGTGATATTTTCATCTTCTGTGCCTGTTCCGAGTCTTCCCACAACATTGCTGCCGAGAATTTCCGTATCACCTGTGTTGCTTCCCGATACAAACATATTGCCTTGCTGTGTAACAATAGCTGAGATATTCTTACCTGCATATACTCCTGTGATTGTGTCAGCTGTAAATGCCGCTGTATCAACCTTAACAGGATAGATTTTGTTTTCACCCTCAAAGCCTAACTGACCGCTTGTATTATCGCCCCATACATATACGCTTGTATCCTCTGCAAGAGCTATCATATGGTTAAGACCTACCGCAATCTTCTTTATGTTCTGAAGGTATACGTTATAGTTTGCGTTATCGTCACGGTTATCATATTCAGGACTGCTTTCGCCTGCAATTACCTGAATAGGAGTTGTCTTGTCCGTATAAGTGCCGTCACCAAGCTGACCTGAAGCATTATCACCCCAAGTCCATACTGTGCCGTCGCTTCTGAGAGCCGCGCTATTGTTGCCGTAAGCTGAAATCTGTACTATATCATACAACATATTTTCAGCACCCTGACCAACAACCTGTGCTACTCCTCCAATATCCGTCACATTGGCTGTTGAGTTATTGCCAAGCTGACCATCGCTGTTTACTCCCCATGAATATACATAGCCGTCCTCTGAAAGTGCAAGGAAGTGTGTATATCCTGCTTCTACTGAGATAACCTTCTTATCCTCGAAGCCTGTCATCTTTGTCGCATATGTATATGACAGTCCGTTTACATTACCCCAGATATATACGCTGTGATCTTTATCAACAGCAACATTATAATTCTTACTTGCCGCTGCTGAAATTACGTTTGTAAGTGGTGTATTTTCAGCAGTCTTAACCTGTACAGGGAATGCCGTATAGTTAAGGTCACCAGTACCTGTATAATTGAAGGTTCTGTGGATATAGTCATCTGTAACAGTACCGCCTGTTACGCCCTTGTTATAAGGACCATCACCAAGCTGTCCGTAGGTATTGTCACCCCATGCCCAAACTGTACCGTCCTCTTTAAGAACAAGCGTATGGTTTGAACCTGTGCTTACGTTTGAGGAAGCAACCGCATCCGCATACTTTGTTACATTTACCGCAAACACACCCTCACTCTTTGTAGTAGGGTTAGTAACCGTGATTACAGCGCTGTTATGCACGCCCGCTTCTGTCGGCACAAGTTTGCCTGAGGTTTCTGCGCCGTCTACATATATAACCTCTGTATTTGACGACTTGAACTTAGCGTCTGTTACCTGTACTTTATTATCTGATACCTCAAGAACAAATCCGCTCTGATATACCTCGTAAATCTTAGCTGTATCTACCTGTAAATATTCATTTGTACTTACAGAAATCTGCGGAATATTTGTCAAAGATACGTCCTTTGTATCAGCCGCAATTTCTACCTGATATGTACCCTTAAGAGCGCCCTCTGTCGTATACTTATCAATCTTAAGAACGATAACTCGTCTTGTTTCTCTTTCACCTGATTGTACCGGCATATATGACTGATTATCAATCATATTACCAAGCTGTCTGTAGCCGTTATCGCCCCATGCCCAGACAACGTCGCTGCCTACAACAACGTCATGCTTAATTGCTGTTGAGTTATTGCCACCCGCACTGATTGCCCAGATGTTCTCAATGTAGTTATCGCTTGAATATGAGTTACCTTTCTTAACACGAGTCGGTTTATATGCTTTCGCAGTACTGTTGTCAAGAACCGTATCGCCAAGACCAAGTTGACCGTCCGGATTATTACCCCATGAATATACGCGGTCATCATCCGTACGCATTATTACATGGCTATAGCCTGCCGCGAGTTCTACCGCCTTAGGCGCTCCCCATGTATTCTTAACCTGAACGAATAACGGTGATGATGTCACAGACTCATCGCCTATTCCAAGCTGTCCGTACTGATTATCTCCTGCTACAACTACAGCTGAGCCATCACCTATAATAGCCACTGTTTGATTTGCACCTGCAGCAATTGCAGTGACATTTGACAGATAATCTATATCGCTGGTTGTTGTCAAAGGAATACCATTGTTGTCAACACCTGTAAGATCTGATGCCTTTGCTCTTACAGGAACATATTTCTTACTTGTTGAACCTGTTCCCGAAGCCCCATAAGTATCTAAGCCCCATGAAAGTAATGTTCCGTTTGACTTAACTGCCACTGTCATATTACCCTCAGCGCTGATTGCGATAATATCCTCAAGATATATATTATTCTTATATTCAGTTGTTGTAATTGTTTCCATTACAGGGTTGCCGTCGCCGTCAACAACAGGATTACCGTCGCTGTCCGTCTTTTGTACGGACTGCGTTGTTGTAACAGCTGATGTTGTGCTTGCGCTCGCACCCTGCTTAACCTCTACAGGATATGTGTATGTGAATTGATCACCATATCCCAGCTGACCATCTCCGTTTGCGCCCCAAGCCCATACGCTGCCATCCTCTGCCAACGCAACAGAATGGTTTTCGCCTGCTGCAATTGCGACAAACTTCGGAAGAGTTCTGCCGCTTGGTACTGCTATAGGACGTGCAACAGCTGATTTACTGCTGCTTGAGTCTATGCCAAGCTGGCCTGAAGCGTTATTACCCCATGCATATACTATACCTGTCTTTGACAAAGCAAGCGAATGTGTGCCACCTGCAGCAACCTCTGCGATTTCAGCAAGAGGTCCGTCGGCTGTTACTACCTGTACGGCATAAGCCTTATTTGCGCTGTCATTATCGCCAAGCTGTCCGTAGCTATCCTGTCCCCAAGCCCATACTGTACCATTAGGCTTTAATACTACGGTATGTGTTACACCTGACGAAGTCATAGGAACAGACTTCTTTTCATCTGCTGTTTCAACGCCTACGGATATTACAGTTTCAGCAACATATACATATGTATTTTCGCCGTCTTTTTTCTCAGAATATGCCGTAATTGTCGTCTTGCCATATCTGTTATTTGAATTAGGAGTTACAAGTCCTGTATTTTCATCAACCGACGCAATATTTGGATTTGATGAATAGAACTTGATTGTTCCTATATTATCGCTTACATCTGTCGTTGCGTTCTTTGTATGAATACTTCTAAGGTTAAACGCCATATGATGCATTGCGCTGACGCTGCCTGCATCAAACTGAACTGTTTCAGCCGTTGTTATATTAATCTGACCCGGAACATTTTCCTGATCTGCTGTCGGATAAACTGTTGTTGAACCATCACTGTGAGTTACTGTCACGCTACCAAAGTCCATTATATCCTCAGCCTTAAATCCTACTCTTACAGGATCTGCAGAATCTGTTTCTGTCATATCACCAAGCTGTCCGTAGGTGTTATTTCCAAGCGACCATAAATAGCCATTATTAGTAAGAATTACAGAGTGATTCCAACCTGCCGTAACTCTTGAAAATGCTGTGAATACACTGTCATTTTCAGGGTTCAGCAAATCTTTTTCTGTTATCTGATTTGCGATAGTTGTATCACTGACTGCGTGATACTGTTGTTTTGAATTATCACCCCACATATAAATCTTGTTGTCGTTTGACATTGCAATTACATGGTTTTGACCGCCTGATACCATAGAGATGCCTGACAAATATTCACCACTCAATGACTTAACGTGTACAGGAGTTGAATTATCTCGGTTTGTGCCGTTACCAAGCTGTCCATAGGTATTTTCACCCCATGCGTATACGTTACGATCTCTTGTTGTAACAATCGTAAAGTTTTCACCAGCTGAAAGTGCATCGACATTCTTTATATATTTATCTTCGGTATTACCTGTATCGTACTCACCCTTCAATACTCTGTTAGGTGTAATCATATTCTTGTATGTGTTATTAGGACCATTTGTACCCTGACCGAGCTGTCCGTGATTATTCTTACCCCATGACCATACACTTCCGTCTGTTCTTACAGCAAGTGAGTGATCTGCACCGGCACCGATAAGAATTACATCTGTCAAGAAACCGCCTCCGTTATAACCTCTTACCTGAACAGGGAAATATTTGCCCGCTGTTGAGTTTATACCAAGCTGACCGGATTCGTTAGCACCCCATGAATACAATTTACCCTGATTTGAAACTGCAAGGGTATGGTTTTTACCTGCAATAATATTGGAAATTGATTCATTCTTTTCCTTAAGCATATCACTTAGTGATGTGCTTGAATTGTTTTCGCCTGAAACATTAACAGGATGTGTTGCATATGCGCACACGCTGCTTGTCTGACCGTTACCAAGCTGTCCGTAAGTGTTGTCACCCCATGTATACAGTACACCGTCGCGAGTAAGTGCTACAGAGTGACTCTCGCCTGCTGCAACAATCATAACATTATTAAGCGGAGTACCATCCTCTTTCATAACCTGTGTAGGATATGAACGGTCTACCGTTGTACCATCACCAAGCTGTCCGCGATTATTTCTACCCCATGTCCATACTTCACCTAAGATATTAATTGCGATCGAATGATTACCCTTCGAAACAACCATCGGAGGAATTTCAGCACCAGGAACAATGCTGATATTTACAGCACCTGTATAACCCGCATATGCGTGTTTCTCATTCATTTCTTCATTATCGGTCTTAACATATGGGTCTGTGTTATGTGCACTGATAACCGTTGAACCAAATTTTTCTGTATTTTCAACAGGATCTACAACAATATATCTGCGTTCTGTCACACCGTCAAATTTCTTTGTTTCATAATTTGACTCATCTATAGGAACTGTTGCAACAGTATCATCAGATGTTGTGAAATGGATGAAGTCCTCACCATCTCTTATCGGATATACAACCTGATTTGTTGGCGAATCTGCATACGGATTTACCCACGTTCCGTCATTTTCAAATCTGTCAACAGGATATTCCTCTGTATCTGACAGAAGCGTGAAACCTTTATAGTTTCTGTTGAACATTTGGTTAATGTCTATATACAGAAGCTGATCCTTACGCATTTCGATATGTTTAGGCAATGTTTGATAATATTCCTCAACTGCGCCTGTATTTCTGTTTACAACATAAACCTCCTTGAAAATAATCGACTTATATTCAAGCTCACCAACCTGATACGGATAATATCTTGTTTCGGTTGTGAAGTCACCAATCTGTGAATAGTCATTGATACCCCACATATATACATAACCCTCAAGGTCAACTACAGTCGAGTTGGCTCCTGCGGACAATGTGAATGCTCCTTCAATATAAGGACTTGTTGTTGTCTGCTTGTCCTTATCTTCAAGATACTGGCTCTTTACATGTTGCGGAGTAGAGTAGTTCGCAACTGACGAAGAGTTCATACCAATCTGACCGTTTGAGTTGCTTCCCCATGCCCATGTGCTGTACTTCATTTCACGCTCAGAAGCGGCTGTTGTTTCGCCGATTGCCATTGAATGAGCCTGACCTGCCGCAATATTTACAATATTATTTACCGTTCTGTCCGCAGACGTAATCTTTTCAGGTGTAAGAGCAAGCACAGGAGCATTGGCATTTGTATTTTTACCGTTGCCAAGCTGATAGTTGCCGTTAAGACCTATTGCAAATACATCTGTTTCGCCATAATGCTTATTTGTAAGCATCATTAGGTGATTTGAGCCTGCGCTGATACGCGCAATATTCTGAATGTAATTATCATCAGATACTGCTTCACCATTTACAATCTGATACGGAGCCATTCTTGTATCAGATGTTGTCAGCGTTGAGCTTTGTACACCGCCTACAGTATACTGATTTGTGCCCCATACATAAACGGTACCATCAGCCTTAAGTGCTGCTGAATAGTAATCGCCCGCACTTATCTGAATTATATGACTCAGATATTCATCCGGTTTACCTGTTGATTCGTTCGTTCCGCTTGCAGAAGTACCCTGTGTAACATGAACAGGATATTTTACGAAGTCACCTTCATCTGTTGAAGATGTACCAAGCTGATTATAATTATTTCTTCCCCATGCGTATACATGGCCATCCTTTGTAAGGGCAAGGCTGTGGTACATACCTGCGGCTACAGCCACTATGTTCTCCATAGGCTGACCGTCCGCAGTCATAACAAGCTGAGCTGCTCCTCTGGAATCTGTTGTTCCGTCGCCAAGCTGCTTATAGTCATTGTTACCCCATGACCATACATGACCATTTGAGTCAACAGCCAGACTGTGGAAGCCGCCTGCCGCTACGTCTATGATGTTTTCAAGCAATGTATATGACGCATTTCCCTCTGAATCATACTCTACGCTGTAAATCTGCACAGGAGTATTCATAATATCAAGAGCGCCGTCCTTTGTTGAAACCTGACCTGAGTCGTTTCTGCCCCATGCAAAGATTGTGCCGTCATACTTCAATGCTACTGAATGATACAAACCTGTCGAAACGAGCGGAGTAGCAGTCTGCTTTGTGAAGCCGCTTCCGTCTCTTGAGTCTGAGTTCGGCGTCTTCTTGCCGCCGTATACGTTAATAATGAACGCGCCTGACGCGCCTGTTACAGTATTTACAACTGAAATTGTCGTCTGACCGCCTCTGTGATATTCCTTGTCAACCTCAGGAGTAACTACCCAGCTGCCGCCGATTTCTTCAACCTTTGCAACTGTTTCATCTGATGAATAGAATTTATAATTACCTGTATAATCAGACGTGTCAAGAGTATTTTCCGCAAACAGGTTGAAACCTTCATAGTATCTTTCATTAATCTGTGACGGGTCGATTGTGAGCGTCTGTCCCTCTGTAATTCTTACAAGAACAGGCAATTCTCCCGTATATGTCGTACCCGTAACTCCATAGCCTGTGTTGTCATCGGATACAACAGCGTTCATTATTTCAATAACTCTTGCATCTCTGTCACCAACCTGACGCGGAGCTGACGCGTTTACAAATGATGAGTCGCCAAGCTGACCATACTGGTTATAACCCCATGCGTAGATATAGCCCTTGCTGTTATCCGCGTCGCCTCTGAAGGTTACAATATGGTTGTGTCCCGCTGATGTATACCAGATATTATCAAGATTATCCGCCGCGCCGCTTTCGCCCGGAAGCACGATTGCCGGAGCAGTCAGGGTTGCGCTGCCGTTTCCGTTCTGACCGCTTGTGCCGAGTCCCCATGTATATACCTTGCCGTCCGAAGACATAGCCGCGCCGCCGTTATTCAGCGCGTATACGTGAGATACTCCGTCCCCAATCTGAGCGATTGAAGCAGGGAAGCGTGTATTAGTTGTTGTGCCGTTGCCTAAGTTGTAGTTTGCATTATAACCCCATGTATATACTTCGCCGTCCGCTTTCAATGCCACAGTATGAAGCGTACCTGCGGCAATATCTACAGCGTCCTTGAAGTATCCGTTTAATGTGCCTACTTCAGCAAGAGTATTCGCTGTAATTACTCTGAATGGTCTTAAACGGTTTTCATATACAGGCGTAGCATTAAATGAATTTGTCGCCGTGAATTTATGTCTTATAGTATAGCCTGTTCCGAGGTATCCGCCTTCTGTAACCGTAGACTCTCCTCTTCTGGTTGTACCGGTTAGATTCTTACCCCACGCGTATACCTGTCCGTCTCTTGCAAGAGCTGTGCTTGTTTCGCTCAGGCTTGAAATTTTAATTATGTCCTGTATAGGCTCAATTCCGTTCGCCTTCTGAACAGGTGTAGCTACAAATACACTGCTTGTTCCGTTGACTCCCACCTGACCGCTTGTGTTATAGCCCCACGCATACACTGTACCGTCAGCCATAAGCGCCATTGCGTGGTTTGTTCCTGCCGCTGCGGCAACCGCGCCTGTAAGCGGTGTGCTCGTCACGGTTACTTTGCCTGTTTCCTCATCTGTTGTTTCGCTGTAGCTTGTTACGACAGGAGTCGGAATCAATGTTATCTTCTTTGTGCCGTTGCCGTTCTGTCCGTTGCTGCCTTCGCCCCATGCGTATACATTTCCGTCCTTATCTATGGCAACCGTTACTGTTCCACCTGCGGCAACATAAACTATATTTTCAAGCAGACCTGTTCCGTCTGTATTTCTTACTCTTACAGGATAAGAACGAGTTATCTTTGTACCGTCGCCAAGCTGACCGTAATCATTAATACCCCATGCCCATAGAGTACCGTCCTCACGAAGTGCAACAGAATAGTTATTGCCCGCTGCAACCATAGGAACTGCGATAGTGTCAGCACTGCGCTTAACTCTAACAACAAGCAATCCGACAAATCCTGTATCGGTATTTTCAACACGGATTGTTGTTTCGCCGAACTTCGCATTTGCAGGTACGCTAATCAAACCTGTATTATCCACCACTGCGATTGATTCGTCAACCGACGAAAATACAAGCGTACCGCCTACATCTGAAATCTTGCCGCTCTTGTCCGCGTTATAATTCTTAACGTTGAAGCCGCTTAGATATCTCTGTTCTATATTATTTATATCAAGCTGTAAAGTCTGATTTCTGCCAATTGTTGTATTTACAGGTAATTTATCTGTATCTGTGTATGTTTTTACTGGTGTTCCGTCTGTATAAAGTGTTGCGTTTTCGATAAGAAGCATTGAAGCTTCCTTATCGCCAACCTGAACAGCAGTATTGTCCATTGCATGGTACTCCAGACGTGTTCCGTTACAAAGCGATACTGTTTGTCCGTCTGTATCATTCGTATCGTCACCTGTCTGACCGTTTGAATTTGAACCCCATGCATATACAAAACCGTCCTCACGGATTACATACATAGTTGCAGTACCTGCTGAAATGTTCCATACATTATTCATGTATGCGGTATCAGATTCAGTAACTCCCTTAACAACCTGTGTAGGAACAGTTTTGTTCATATATGTAGGAGAGCTCCAGTGGTCATGATGATGTCCCCACGAATTATCATAATAATATGTATCATATCTGTACGAGCCGTCACCAATCTGACCATATTCATTCCAACCCCATGTATAAACGCTGCCATCAAGAGTTGAAGCCATACTGTTATAGTAGTTAGCCGATACAGCTACTACATTTGTAAGAGTTGAAACCTTGACAGGCTTGGTTGCAGTTGAAGTTGTACCGTTACCGAGCTGTCCCCAGTTATTATATCCCCATGAATATACACTGCCGTCTGCTGAAAGCGCAAGCATATGAGCTTCACCTGCGGCAATTGCAGTGATGTTCTTTAGATATGTTTCCGTACCTGATGATGCGCCGGCATAAACCTGCATTGGTACAGGTCTTGTTACGGTATCATTTATACCTAACTGATAATTATTATTCAGACCCCAAGCCCATACAGTGCCGTCTGCCTTTAGAGCAGCACTGAAAGAATTACCTGCCGCTATATCAATTACATCCTGAATATACCAGCTGTCAAGCTCTGCTGAGCTTTCCGACGCACTTTCGCCGCGGTATACCTTCTGCGCAGCATAAATGCCGGCAGGTGTATTTGCATCACGGAATATCTGATCACTGTTAGAGGTATCGCCATTACCAAGCTGACCATACGTATTCTGACCCCATGCATATACATGACCGTCATTTGTCAGTGCAAGTGTGTGTGTATTGCCTGATTCAATTCTTGCTATATCCGAAAGAGGCTGAAGCGTACCTGTTGATGTTAATTCCTGTACAAGCTCCGGGGTGCTGTGAGCTGAATTGTCAGTTGTGCCGTTACCGATTAAACCGTTTGTATTCTGACCCCATGCATATACCTTGCCGTCCTCAGTTACAGCATATGTAACATTCATTCCGGCATGAACATACTTAATTGCTTCACCGCCCGGGAAATTAACCTTAATAGGATACGTCTTGCTTACGGTAGTACCGTCACCAAGCTGACCTTCGTTGTTTCTGCCCCATACATATACGTCACCGTTATCACGCAATGCGACAGCGTGTGCATTACCGCCTGAAACCATAGGCATAACTCTTCTTCCGCTCTGCTTTACATTCAGGCTGATTGAAGATGTTATACCTGTTTTTTCACTTGTAACTGTAATTATAACAGTACCCGTATGTGTACCGGCAGTAATTACACCGTTTGTATCAACAGAAGCAACATTATCATTCGATGACTTGTATGTGAATGTGTCATCTGTTGCCAATGTATGAGTATCATCTGTTTCAAGGTTGAAACCATACATATGATGGTACTTAATTGCATTAATAGTCAGCGTATCACCTGTTGAAATATCTGACAAATATGGTATCTGAATATTGCCTTCTGTATCCGAGAAGAATTCAAGTAAATCCTCAGGACGCTCACCTGTGTATGCAGGAGTATTAACTTCATAAGCGTTAAACTTACCTATCTGCCATTCAGCATTTCTGCTCCATGTATATACATAACCGTCACTAAGCTCTGCAACAGTATTATTTATACCGGGCGCTACATTGCTTACAAACTTAATATATTCGTCATCGCTCTGTACTGCACCCTTAAGAACCAACTTTGGAAGTGTTTCATTTGCAGTTGTATTGCCAAGACCAAGCTGATTAAGTCCGTCATAACCCCACGCATAGAGGTAACCATCATTAGTAATTGCAAATGACTGATTATTATTAGCGGCAACTGATGAAATATTTTTTAGTTTGCCTGTTGTATTGCCCGCGCTCTGATCTGCTGCCGGAATATCTCTTACCTGTAATGGTACATAGTGTTTTGCATTATTATTTGTTGTCCAGTCACCGTTCTGACCATATGTATTGTCGCCCCATGACCATACATAGCCTGTCTTTGAAAGTGCAAGCATATGATTATTGCCGGCAGCAATCTTTGTAATATTCTGTAAGTAATCACTGCCTGCCGGAGCAACATTTTCCGCTTCTTCCGGACTTTCACCGCGAAGCACCTGAATTGGTGTAGGCTTGTTTACAGCAGTTCCGTCACCAAGCTGACCCTTTGAGTTATTACCCCAAGTATAAACTGTTCCATCGCTCTTTAATGCTGCTGAGAAACTTGCTCCCGCTGCAATCGCCGAAATATTGCTCAGATAATATTCATTATCCTCATGCGAATTTGTACCGCTTGTACCCTTAAGTACCTGAACTGCATATGCGCTTGTCGTAGTTGTGCCGTCGCCAAGCTGACCTGAGGTATTATCACCCCATGTCCATACTGTTCCGTCATTTCTTAATGCCATTGAGAAGTTATCTCCGGCTGCTACTGCTACTACACCCGAAAGTGGTGTATTTTCATCAACCATAACAGGAACAACTATGCTTGCAGTTGTTTTTGTTTTACCGTTACCAAGCTGACCATATGTGTTGTCACCTGCTGCGTATACAAATCCGTCTGCAACAACAAGCATATGCTTTGTACCGGCAGCAATAGCTGTCGCTGTTGTAAATACGCTTGCACTATCCGTTGCTCCATCAGGCTTTTTCACCTGTACCGGGAAGCCTCTTGTTATCTTAGTGCCATCGCCAAGCTGACCATATGCATTCTGACCCCATGTCCATACTGTACCGTCTGCCTTAAGTGCAACCTGGAAGTTTGTGCCGGCGGCAAGGGCAGACGCAACTATTCTATGCTCGCCTTCGCCCTTTA
>JALEPO010000056.1 GCA_022768695.1 Clostridia bacterium | reverse complement strand
AGGAGTTGTCAGCTTATATCCCTCTTTTTTTATAGCTGCCATATCAAAGCTGATTAGTAAGTCGCCTTTTTTTACATGCTGGTTTTGTTCCACATGAGTTTCAAAATATTTACCATGCAGATTTACTGTGTCAATACCTATATGCAGCAGTATTTCTGCGCCGTCATCTGTCAAAAGACCTATCGCATGCTTCGTATCAAAAATATTGTCAACAACCGCATCAGCCGGTGAATATAATTTCCCTTCAAAAGGCTCAACCGCCATGCCTTCACCCAGCGCTCCACTTGAAAACCCCTCATCATCCACCTGCTTTAATAATATTGCGCGTCCGTTCATCGGTGACGCTATAACCATACTTTCTATATTATTTTTTATTTGCTGTTTCTCCTGTTCAATATTTACAGCTTCCGGAATAATGACATTATCGGATTCAGGCGAATCAATAAAATCTTCCAGCCTTGATTTTACAACCGATACTTGAGGCCCATAAATAATCTGAACACCATTTCCTTTGTGAATAACACCTGACGCTCCGCTTTTTTTCAGCATATCGTCGTTTATTAAATCTGCATTTTTAACAGTTATTCTTAACCTTGTTGCACAGCAATCCAAATCACTTATATTATCTTTTCCGCCTAATCCCATGAGAATTAAAGCACTTTCTGAATTATTTGCTGATTTTCTGTCGTTTACATCCTTTCTTGTGTATAGTTTTGTTTCCTCGTTATCAGCTTCTCTGCCCGGTGTCTTTAAGTTGAATTTATTTATAAGAAAGTTAAATACAAAATAGTATAAGAAAAAGTACGCAACACCAACTATTACTATCCATATCCAATTTGTTTTTGAATTCCCCTGCAATACACCGAACAGTACCATGTCAATCAGTCCGCCGGAAAATGTCATTCCCACACCTACGTTGAATATATGCATGAGCATATACGAAAGACCTGCCAATACGCAATGCACTGCGTACATAACAGGCGCGACAAATAAGAAAGTAAATTCAATAGGTTCTGTTATTCCTGTAATCACCGATGTTAAAGCGGCGGAAATCAATAAGCCTCCAACTATTTTCTTTTTTTCAGGTTTTGCATTTCTGTACATTGCAATTGCAGCACCAGGTAGTCCGAAAATCATAAATGGAAATTTTCCGGCCATAAATCTTGTGGCAGATACAGAAAATACCTGTGTAGCTTTTGAAGCAAGCTCGGCGAAGAATATGTTCTGCGCACCAAATACAGTATGTCCGTCAATAATCGCTGTACCTCCTACAGATGTCTGCCAGAACGGTATATAGAAGACATGATGTAAGCCGAAAGGTATGAGTGCCCTTTCTATTATTCCATATATCCATGTGCCAACATATCCTGAATTCAGCACTAAATTACCAAGCAGCGATATTCCTTTCTGAATAACAGGCCAAACAAAAAACATAATTATTCCAACAATAAGATAAACAAGACTGCTTATAATAGGCACAAATCTTGTTCCGCCGAAAAAAGATAAAAACTGCGGCAACTCTGTTTTATAAAATCTGTTATGCAGCGCAGCAACACCTAAACCTACAATAATTCCGCCAAATACACCCATCTGTAAAGTTGTAATTCCAAGTACAGAGGTTGTGGAATTTTCAGGCATAGCTTCTATTCCGCCGTTTACCGTAATTAATGCGCTTACTGCTGTATTCATAATCAGATACGCAAGTGCTCCGGAAAGTGCGGCAACATCCTTCTCTTTTTTAGCCATACCTATAGCAACTCCCATTGCAAATAACAAAGCAAGATTATCAAAAACAACACTTCCTGCATTTTTCATAATAATAAGAATTGTATACAATATTGTTCCTTCATGAATGAAAGAATTTAATTTATATGCCTCAAGCATTGTTGTGTTTGTAAAAGAGCTTCCTATGCCAAGCAGCAGTCCGGCTACCGGCAAAAGGGCAATCGGGAGCATAAAAGAACGTCCGACTCTTTGTAATACTCCAAAAATTTTATCCTTCATTATTCTTACCTCCTAAAAGTTTTCTCGAATAATTTATTTATATCCAACATTACAAGAAAAATTCATTAAGCTCTTTCAACATATACAATAATAACAAATATATTTTCTATTGCAATAAAAAGGCGAAGGTAACAATGTCTACGCCTTTTTAATATCAATATAAATCTTCAATTTTACCGCCAAACTTTTCGTATGCGGTTTGCAGCTGACGGTCAACTATTGTTTCGAGCTTTTCAAACTGCTCTTTTAATTTTACCTGAGTAGCAATATCCAATACACCATCAGGTGAAAGTCCTGCTGTAGTTTGAAAGCTTTTTATAGCTTCCTGCAAGGCTACATCAAAAACAGGATTTTCCTCATCTCCCGAATAATAACCCAACAGCTTTAAACGCTCCTTGGCTGCTTTTATGGAATCACCGTTTTGTCCTACAGCATATCTGTTGTGAAAATCAAACGATGTATAATTGGTAGTATCAATCTGTTTTTTATAGTTGGTTACAGGATAGTCCGGTTCAATTCCCACTCCATTAATTTCATTTCCGTTTCTTGTTAAATACTGACCTGTTGTAAGCTTAATAATCATACTTCCGTTAGCGACACTGTACAGTCTTTGAACAACTGCTTTGCCGTAAGTGCGTGTCCCTAAAACTTTGCCCACGCCCGAATCCTGAATTGCGCTCGAAAGAATTTCCGAAGAACTGGCTGTATTTTCATTTACAAGAACAATAATATCAAACGGTGTATCTGTCACTTCTGACATTTCAATAACATTATCGGCTTTATCCCTGTACGATACTGTAACAATCTTTCCTTTGGGAACTATCATTTTTGCTATATTGGTTGCAGCGTCAACAAATCCTCCGGGGTTATCCCTCAAATCAAGAATGAGCTTCTTTACGTTATTTTCCTGAAGCTGATTTTTTATAGTAAAAAATTCATCAGCAGTATTCATTCCGAAAGATTTTATCATAACATATCCGATATTGCCCTTCATAATACCGCCGCTTACCGTACTTTGACTTACCTCAACACGTTTAGCTGTAATAGTTATTTCTGTAGTTCCGCGAAGCACCGAAACATCAATAGTTGTATCAAGCTCACCTACCAGCATATTTCTGACTTCGTCCACCGATTTACCGACTACATCCACACCGCCTACCTTTACAATCTTATCGCCTGCCTTAAAGCCTGACTGTTCAGCTGTTCCGCCTTCCTGAACAAATCCGGTAATTTCTATGTAATTATCAATCTGCTGAAGATATATTCCAATACCGTAAAAGGTTTTGTTTATTTGATTAAGATATTCTTTATATTCCTGCGCAGTAAAAAAATCGCTGTATGGGTCAAGGCTTGTAAGAGTTGCTTTAAGCAGCTCCACTAATGCCGGCTCATTATTCTCCAAAAGCTTTGATATTCCCATAATTTTTATGTCTTCTTTAGTCAAATCTGAATCTAAATATCTCTCAGATACATATTCAGCAATCTGATCAAACGCTACATATTCTCCGCTGAGAACAATATCACTTTGACTTTTTACGACAGCTTCCTGCTCTTTTTCAGCAGCCGTCGCCGAAAAAACAGGACATATTATCACTACCGCAAGAAATGCTGCAATTTTTGCCCGTATATTCATTCCAATCACCTTTCCGTTACTCTTATCGTAATGTCATTAAGATATTTATCGCCACCTACCGAAATGGTATAGCATATTCTCAATGTACCTCCTGTTTCATTAAAAGCTGTAACGATTTTTGAAGTTTTTAATTCCATAGGAACTATTCCATATGGTGTACGATATTGCAATTCCGTTTTTAAGTCCTTTTTGTAAACCATTACAGATCCTGACACACCGCCTCGTTTTATTGTGACAAAGCCGTTTTCAACCGTAATTAGGGTTGTTGACTCGCCTTCTTCGGATACGGTCTTATAACGTATATATATTTTATCCTTTTTCTGAATATATCCGCCATATGCCTTTTCCTCTATCAAGTCTGTTTCGCCATCAATGGTCTGTTTGTTTACAACAGTTATCCTGTACATATCAGTATTTTTCAATGTCAATTTTCTCTACCTGTCCGTTAATTTCTCTTTCAAGAAATATACCGCCTAACTCTTCAAAATTTTCTTTACTGTCACTAACATAATATTTATACTGATCCTCATCAGTTTGTTCGCTGTGCAGCATATCTGCATCAAATTTCTTCTTCAGATATTTTGCCACCTCGGCTCCCGAATCTATCAGCGTAACTTCCTCACCCATATATTCAGCTATAACATCCTTTAGCAGAGGGTAATGCGTACATCCTAAAATCAGTGTATCCACGCCCTCGCGACGTACTTCCTCAAGATACTCCTCTACTACAAGCTTTGCAACAGTAGTGTTAAAATGACCGTTTTCTACAAGCGGTACAAATAGAGGACACGCCTTTTTAAAGGTTTGAATTTGCGGATCATATTCCTTTATAAGCTTTTCATAAGAACCGCTTTTTATTGTTCCGGGTGTTCCCAAAATTCCTATTTTTTTATTTTTAGTAGTCCGGACTGCCTGATAAACAGCAGCGTCAACTACACCCACGATAGGTATATCAAACTCACTCTTTATCTGCGGCAAAGAAACCGAGCTTGCGGTTCCACACGCTATAACAATTATTTTAACATCGAAGCTCTTTAAAAATCTTATATCGCTTCTTGTATATTTCAATATAGTTTCTCTTGAACGTGTTCCATATGGAACTCTACCCGTATCGCCGAAATATATAATACTCTCATTAGGCAGCTCCTGCATAATCTGCTTTACAGCCGTCAGACCACCCAATCCGGAATCAAAAACACCAATTCTTTTATTGTTCATTATTTTACTCTCTTTTCTGCTAACTCAATAATATTATCCAGCAATTCACTGTAGCCTAATCCCATCGCATTCCAAAGCTTAGGATACATACTTATATTTGTAAAGCCCGGAAGTGTGTTTATTTCATTTAAAACTACTGTTCCGTCACTATTCTTCACAAAGAAATCAACTCTTGATAAGCCCTGCCCATCAAGCGCCTTGAAGGCTCTTACGGCATATTCACGGATTTTTTCAATCGTTTCCTCCGGTAAGTCAGCAGGTATCTGTAATTTTGTGGAATTATCATTATATTTTGCGTCAAAATCATAAAACTCAACAGTAGGAAGTATTTCTCCAACAGTGGAAGCCTTAGGATTATCATTGCCCAAAACAGCACATTCAACCTCGTGACCATCTATATTTTCTTCAACAAGAATTTTTCTGTCAAATTCAGAAGCGTGTTTTAATGCTGAATTTAGTTCTTCACGATTATGTGCTTTTCCAACACCTACAGACGAACCAGTTCTTGCAGGCTTAACAAAACACGGATATCCTAATTTATTTTCAATTTCATCCATCTTCTTTTCAAAGTCGTCTGATATTCTTACCTCAACCCAATCTGCCTGAGGTATTCCCGCATGCTTAAATACTATTTTTGAATTAAACTTATCCATAGAGTTGGCGGATGCCATAACGCCCATTCCAACGTACGGTATTCCCGAAAGTTCAAATAAACCCTGAATAGTTCCGTCTTCGCCGTATTCACCGTGAAGTACCGGAAACAGTATGTCCGGATTGAAGCGTTTTACAAAACCACCGTCAAATACAAGAACAGCTTTTTCTCCGGCGTCCGGCGACAATACCGCCTTTTTCTTATTAGCTTCGTCATATTCCCATTCTCCGCCTTCTATATTTGCATAGTCGCCGGTATAAAGATACCATTCTCCTTGCTTTGTGATACCAATTACATTGATATTGTATTTATCCTTATTTAAATTATTTAGTACCGAAGTAACTGATTTTCTTGATATTGAATGCTCCGGCGATTTTCCTCCGAAGATCACACATAATTCTTTTTTTGCCATATGTAACAACTCCTTAAAGCTTATTAATTATATCATACAATTTTTAACACAAAAATTCAAGTACTATCACAATAAAATTCAAAAAAATTCCTATTTTGTTAGTTGAGCAACACAAAAATTGTATTTCTTTTTGGGATTATATATGCTTGGCAAGCTTTTTTAAAATATCCTGAAAATATACAGGCAGTTCAGATGAAAACTCCATTTTTTCACCTGTTGATGGATGTATAAATCCTATAGTCTGAGCATGAAGCAGCTGCCCATCCGTATTAAACTTTTCTTTTTTCAGTCCATATGTCTTATCGCCAACAATACTGTGACCTATAGATGCCATGTGAACGCGTATCTGATGCGTTCTTCCGGTTTCAAGAATACATTCAACAAGCGTATACTGTCCGTATCTTTCCAAAACACGATAATGTGTTATCGCTTCTCTTCCACCATAAACAATAGCCATCTTTTTTCTGTCGTTAGGATGCCTTGCAATTGGTTTGTTTATTGTACCTTTGTCTTCTTTTATATTACCGTTTACTAAAGCTACATATTTTCGTAAAGGCTTTTGCTCCTTCCACTGCTGTGCCAGAGCAAGATGCGCCTCATTATTTTTTGCGGCTATGATAAGTCCTGAGGTGTCCTTGTCTATTCTGTGTACTATTCCCGGACGTATAACTCCATTAATCGCCGAAAGCTCACAATGATGCAACAGTCCGTTTACAAGTGTTCCTGTTTCATTTCCCGCCGCCGGATGCACCACCATTCCCTGAGGCTTATTTATTATTATTACATCATTATCCTCATATACAATGTTAAGCGGAATATCCTCCGGTACCGCCTCGGCATTTTTGGGTTCGGGCAGTGAAATTTCAATTTTTTCGCCGCCCTTTATTTTATATTTCTTAGCTAATACATTATCGCAGGAAACAACCATACCGTCATCGCACAGCTTTGCCGCATAGCTTCTTGAAATGTTTTCGGTATTGTCGGCAATAAATTTGTCAAGACGCTCATTTACCGAATTTTCATCCGGCTGCAAAATAACCTTATTCATAGTCACCTCATTCGGATTTATCAAAGAAAATCACATATATCACAAGAAGTACCGCACCAATAGTTATTGCTATATCGGCAATATTAAATACAGGAAAATCCACAAAAGTGGCGCTGATAAAATCAACCACATATCCCCGGAAAATTCTGTCTAACGCATTTGCTAACGCTCCCGAAAAAAGCAATACAAGCGATGTGCATAAAAGCGGATGCTGCGGCTTCTTTTTAATCCAGTATACCACAGCCGCCACACAGAAAACAATGGAAATTATAGCTAAAAAAGGTACTTTATCTGATAATATTGAAAATGCCGCACCTGTATTTTTAACATACATAATATCAAATCCAGGCAAAGATAAAACTATTTCACCTAATGCAGCATTTGAAGCAATAACCCATTTTACAAGTTGATCCGCCATAACAATCAAAATCGTAATTAATAACCAAAGCATATGTCAACCTCTTTCTATGTACTCGAGCGCTTCATAAATTTCTTCCTTTGTTACATCAGCAGTCTGTATAACATTTCCTATTTCAAACGGAAGAATAAACTTCAGCTTTCCCTGAAGCTTTTTCTTGTCGTTCTGCATAAATTTGTAAATAGAGTCCTTATCAGGAAGCTTCGTGAATATTTTAAAGCCATACATTTCAAGAATGTTCTCTATCTTAGATAAAGCAGCATCATTAATCAAACCGCGTTTTTTTGCGATATATCCTGCTGCCGCCATACCTATACCTACACATTCACCATGCGTTTTTGTAAAAATATATGCTGACTCAACAGCATGACCTATTGTATGGCCAAAATTTAAAATTGCCCTTAATCCGTTTTCTTTCTCATCCTGCATTACAATATCAGCTTTTATTGAGCAATTTCTTTTATCCATTTTTATTAATGTTTCACTATCAAGCGCCTTTATACTCTCTGCATTGTTCATTAAATATTCAAAAAATTCAGAATCGCGTATTATTCCATGCTTTATAACCTCACCCATTCCTGAAACAAATTGCTCCTCAGGCAAAGTGCGCAGCGTTGAAACATTCATATAAACTAATTTGGGCTGATGAAAAGCTCCGAGAATATTTTTGCTTTCTGCAAAATCAATTCCTGTTTTTCCTCCCACAGAGCTATCAGACTGTGAAAGAAGCGTAGTCGGTATCTGAACAAAATCGATTCCGCGCATATATATTGCGGCGGCAAATCCAGCCATATCTCCTGTTACGCCTCCGCCCAATGCAATAATCATGCTTTTTCTGTCAAGCTTATGATTAATACATGCTTGGCATATTCCTAAAACAGAATTCATGTTTTTATTTTCTTCACCCGCTTCAAACGCATATACCGCAGCATCATAACCATTGCTGCAAAGCAGCTCGTGTACCTCATCAGCATACAAGTCGCGAACATTCGTATCTGTTACAATAAGTAGTTTTTTCGGTGCATTTATTCCCCGCAAAGCTTTCGGCAGCTCATTAAAGCTATCCGAAATCAATATATCATAAGAATTCTTCCCCAAATCAACAAATAACTTTTCCATAATAAATAAAATTTCCTTTCAACCTTCAATCAAGCTTTAATGAAGCAACCGCATTAAGTGTCATATCAGCAAAATCCTTTCCCATATAGCCGTAATAACCGGCACACGCAATCATAACAGCATTATCTGTACACAATACAGGCGGAGGATATAATACCGAAATTCCTTTATCTCCCGCGAGTCTTGTCATTTTGTTTCTAAGCTCACTATTTGATGCAACTCCACCGGCAATGGTTATAATCTTGCTGCCTGTTTTCTCAGCGGCCTCTATGGTATGCTCACACAAAACATCAGTAACCGCATCCTGAAAGCTCGCTGCTATATCTGCTTTATTATACTCCTCACCATTTTGCTCCAGTTTGTGAAGATAATT
>JALEPO010000052.1 GCA_022768695.1 Clostridia bacterium | reverse complement strand
GTAAAAGATGGAATTGCAACTATAAATTTTGCGCCTTCACAAGGAGATATAGTGTGTTACAGTGACCTTGTAAAGGTAAGGGTTGCGCTTGATACAGGTGAGATTGTCGGTATGGAATCAAAAGGGTATCTGATGAACCATAAACAGCGCGAGCTTTCTGCGCCGTTAATATCACTTGAAGAAGCGCGCAGCCATGTTTCAACACAGCTTGAGGTAACTGCGACAAAGCTGGCACTGGTTCCGAAGGATAGCTTGAAAGAGGTTCTGTGCTACGAATTCAAGGGCACATTCAACGGTAAGAATTTCCTTGTTTATATTAACGCTGACAACGGGCATGAGGAGGAAATTCTTATGCTGATTGAAAGCGAGGGCGGAGTGCTTACAGTTTAATATATTTTCCGGAGCTGTCGCATCAGTGATGCGGCGGTTCTTTTTTTTGCTGTAAATGGCTCTTTTTCGTTTATTACCGTAAAAGACTTGCAAAATTTAGTATATTGTAGTAGAATATAGTTAAATGATATGATTATTTTTAACTATTTATTTGCGTCCTCGGACGCGGAAAAGCGAGGAAATATGAAAATTATAGCAGCAACCAAAAATAAAGGTAAAATAAAGGAGATCAGCAATATTCTTGGCAAGCTGGGCTTTGAAGTTGAATCTCAGCAGGATGCGGGATATGATGTTGATGTTCTGGAAACAGGAGATACTTTTGAAAAAAATGCTTTAATTAAAGCGCGCGCAATCGCTATGCTCTGCGATGAGCCTGTGCTTGCGGATGATTCCGGTCTATGTATTGACGCGCTTGACGGAAAGCCGGGTGTTTACAGTGCACGATATGCGGGCGAGGATGCTACCGATGCTGACAAGGTCAATAAAATTCTGGAGGAGCTTAAAAGCAAAAAAGACAGGACTGCACGGTTTGTTACGTCTGTAGCGTTTATTTTTCCCAACGGAAAAGAAATTACCGCTTCAGGAGAGGTGAAGGGGTATATAACAGCAGAGCCGCTTGGTGAAAATGGTTTTGGTTACGATCCTATATTTTATAGCGATGAACTGAAAAAGACGTTTGCTCAGGCAAGCGATGAGGAGAAAAACAGTGTTAGTCACAGAGGCAGAGCTCTTATGGCTTTAAGCAAAAAGTTAAAAGATTATATTCAGGAATAAAATTATTAAAAGGAGCGGTAAATATGATGGATACTTACATGGAATATATGTTAAAGCGTAAAAAGGATACAAAGGATATACTGATTATTGCGGGAGTAATAGCTGCCGGAGTAATTTTAACGATAACTATGCTTATATTGATTTTTGCGTTGGCATATGCTTTGGCAGGAAGTCAGATTTCTTCCTTTGCATTCAGCGTTGGGTTTGTGTTGATTGCGCTTGTGTGGTACGGAGCTTATCTGCTGATTGGTATGCGCAATATTGAATATGAGTATATTCTTACCAACAGCGAGGTGGATATGGACAAAATTACGTCGCGCAGGGGAAGAAAGCGTATAGTAAGCTTTGATTTTGCAAATGCTGAAATTTGCGCTAATATTGAAGACGCTGCCCATAACGGTAAATATAAAAATCCGGAGCCGGGACTTAAGGTTATTGATATGACAGGAGATAAGACAAGAGGCGGAGTATATTTTGTAGATTATTATGACGATGAAAAAGCGGAAAAAAGACGAGTGCTTTTTCAGCCGACATCAAAAATGATTGAGGCTATAAAGAGATTTAATCCAAGAAATGTATTTATTTACGAGTAATTTGAATTTTGAGCATAATCTGCTCTCGTAATAATATTTGCTGTGTAGGTATTTTGCACGGCAAATATTTGTATGGAAGCAAATTGATATTATTCATACATAATTGTGAGTCAGAAAGGCAGTTGATGTGTATGGCGAAGGCGTGTTTTGCGGCACAAATGCGCAATGTAGATAAAATGGCATCGGAAGCAGGGGGTGTACCAAGTATACTCCTTATGGAAAATGCGGCTATTGCCTGTATAAACGAATTGAAAAAAACTTTTAATTTAAAAAATATGCGCGCTGCGGTATTCTGCGGTAAGGGCAATAATGGCGGCGACGGTTTCGCCATTGCGCGTCATTTATATAATCTTGGGGCAGAGGTGTCTGTCTATTTGGTATGCGGAAATAAATTTTCAGGCGACGCTCAGATAAATTTTGAGATAATTGAAAAAATGAATGTTAAAATAGAAATTGTTACGGATACTGAGAGCCTTAAGTATATAATAAAGTCAAGCGATATTATAGTTGACGCAATTTATGGTACAGGGATACATGGGACTGTGCGCGGTATAAGCTATGATGTTATTGAGGAAATAAATAATAATGCAGAATATGTTCTTTCAGTTGATATTCCCAGCGGTATAGATGCAGACAGCGGAGAAATATGCGGAGTGTGTATTCGCGCAAATAAAACAGTTACATTTGCGGCATATAAAGTGGGAATGCTTATGTTTCCGGCCGCGGATTTTGTAGGGGAAACGGTGGTTGCCGATATTTCAATTCCGCAGTATATTATGGATGGAGAAAATTTACAGATAAATGTAATTGACAATGAGTTTGTAAGAGAGAATTTTCCTAAACGGAAGAATAATTCACAAAAGGGCGATTACGGCAAGGTACTTGTAATAGCCGGCTCAAAAGGGATGACAGGCGCTGCATATCTGTCATCACAGACGGCTGTGAAATCCGGAAGCGGTTTGGTATTTTTGGGAGTGCCGGAATCACTTAACAATGTGCTTGAAGCGAAAACCACAGAAGTAATGACTATACCTCTGAGTGATAATAAGGGATGTATATCATCAGAAGCAATTGGTGATATACTGCTCAAAGCCAATAAGACAGACGCTGTACTTATAGGTCCGGGACTTAGCAGAGGGGAAGATATAGCTGTAATTCTTGAAAGTCTGCTTGAATATTCTAAGGTGCCGGTTGTTGTTGACGCTGATGGTATCAATGCTGCTTCACAGAAGATGAAAATGATAAGCAAAAGCTCATGCAGCTTAATTTTCACTCCGCACTCGGTGGAGATGTCGCGTCTTACAGGACTTGACATGGAATATATTGAAGAAAACAGACTCAGTGTTTCAAAGGAGTTCGCTGAGGAGTATGGCGCGGTTGTTATATTAAAAGGACATCATACAATTGTAACAGCGCCGGACGGAACACAATATATTAATACTACAGGCAATTCAGGTTTGGCTACAGGCGGCAGCGGCGATGTACTCGCAGGACTTATTGTATCGCTTGTTGCGAGAGGTGTTGAAGAAGTAAAGGCGGCTGCTATGGCTGTGTATATACACGGGATGGCAGGTGATATTGCGGCGAAGCGTTTAGGCGTGGATTCTGTAACGGCAACTGATGTTATGAATTCGATACCTGAAGCAATATGCCATATATTACAGGTAGATATATAATAGATTTTATGATATTATATTAACATATAATAAAGATAAAAATGCTCGATATATACTGCACAAATATAAATTGCGCGGATGTTGTTATTTGGGATAAAGAGTATTTTTCGAACGGTTTAGTGAAAGGAGTCAAAACTATTAAAATGGAAAAACGTACATGGGCAGAGGTAGATCTTGACGCAATCGCTCATAATATACAGGAAATAAGAAAAATTACCAATCCTAATGCTCAGATTATGGCAGTTGTGAAAGCTGATGCATACGGACACGGTTTTATGGAGGTTGCCAAGACTCTGCTGGAGAATGGAGCTGACCGTCTTGCTGTGGCGGTGCTTCAGGAGGGAAAACAGCTTAGAAGTCGTGGTGTGGATGTTCCTATTCTGATTCTCGGCGCGTCAAGCGAGGAAAGCGCGGAGGATTTAATTAATTTTGATATTACACCCAGTGTTTTTGACTATGAATTTGCAAAAGCACTTTCGTATATTGCAGAAAAAAAAGAGAAAGTGACAAAAATTCATATAAAAATAGATACAGGTATGAGCCGTATAGGGTTTGTTGCAACAGATGACAACAGAGCCATTATTGATGAAATTGTGAAAATTTCCAAATTGCCGTATATAGAAATTGAAGGAATTTTTTCGCATTTTGCCACGTCAGATGAAGCAGACCAATCGTACACATTGCTTCAATATAACCGTTTTATGGATGTGGTTAAGGGACTGGAGGAAAAAGGTGTAAAAATCCCTATAAAGCATATCTGCAACAGCGCCGGAATAATGATGTATCCCGAAATGCATCTTGATATGGTTCGTCCCGGAGTTATACTTTATGGTATGTATCCTTCAGATGAGGTTGATAAATCAAGACTTGCCTTGATACCTGCTATGACGCTTAAAGCGCGTATAAGTTATGTTAAGGAGGTAGAATCAGGAAGAGGAGTCAGCTATGGCAAGGAGTACATAACCGAGGGAGTAACTAAAATTGCCACTGTACCTATCGGTTATGCCGACGGATATTTAAGAAAGCTTGCTAAGAATGGAAAAATGATTGCGGGCGGAGAAAGTGTTCCCATCATCGGAAGAATTTGTATGGACCAATGTATGATTGATGTTACAAATGTTCATAATATCAATAAAGGTGATGAAGCAATTATTTTCGGCAGAGAGGGCGTTACTATTGACGACCTTGCAAAATGGCTTGAAACTATAAATTATGAGGTTTCATGTCTTATCGGAAAGCGTATCCCGAGGATATACACTAAAAACGGAGAGGCGGTGAAAGAGCTTAACTATCTGCTGTAAGCTTTTGAGGTACTGCAGATGCAGCTTGAAACAGAAGCTTATATATCATGATTGATTTATATTTTTCTGATATATAAAACGGCACAATAAATGAAAGGAGCCTGATTGCTTTGTCACACACAAAAAAGGCCGAATTGGAGCGTAAGCTCAAAGAAGGCTATGAAGAAATGGCGGAAATAAATCTTAAACTGGCACATATGTGTTTGGAAGCGGATAACGAATGTCTTTCGCAATGTGAGGAAAAACTGACGGAGTGTGAATAAAAGGTGATAGTTAAAAGAGGAGATATTTATTATGCCGATTTAAGTCCCGTTGTAGGCAGTGAGCAGGGAGGAATAAGACCTGTTCTTATAATTCAGAATGATATAGGCAATAAATATAGTCCTACTGTGATTGCGGCTGCTATAACCAGCCAGATAAATAAGGCTAAAATGCCTACGCATATTGAATTATCTGCAAAGGAATACGGACTTAACAAGGATTCAGTTATATTGCTTGAACAAATCAGAACAATTGATAAGAAACGATTACGAGAGAAAATAGGCAGGCTTGACGGAAAGCTTATGACAAGCGTAAACGCAGCATTGTCCATAAGCTTTGGGCTTGGAGGAATATAATATGATATGTAGCATAAGGGTTTGGCTACATATCAATATAAATAAAAGCAAGGTGTTCACTGCGGCTGCGACGCAAGCGTCTATGCCTACAACGCTAAAGAGTTGTTCATTGTATAGGAAATTGGTGTCATTTGCTTTTGATGTCGGTGGTATAATCCGCAGACGGAACGTTGAATACGGGGCTTTGCTCCTTATTGAAAAGAAAGGCGTAATATAATTTCGCGCCTTTCTTTTTTTATGATATAGGAATTTGTTCGTAAGCTGTGCAATGCTCCGATACAACATTTTGCGTTTTGACTATTTGTTATCTCGACTTATGCAATAGATATTGTAGGCGTTACTTTTATATTATTTGCATAAAAATCATAATATGACGTTGACTGATTTTCTTAGTTGTGATATACTATACAAAGTGGATTTAAAGGAGGAGAAAAAGATGTCATACAAAACAATGACCAGAGATGAGCTGCTGAAGCTCAGAGATGAGATTGAAGGACAGTATAATGATTTAAAAGCAAAGGGCTTGAAGCTTGATATGTCAAGAGGTAAGCCGAATAAGGAACAGCTTGATTTATCAATGGGCATGATTGATACACTTGCAGCAACTCATGAGCTTGTTGGCGAGCAGGGGATTGACTGCCGTAACTATGGTGTGCTTGACGGCATTGTAGAGGCTAAAAGACTATTGAGCGAAATGATAGAATGTCCTATAGAAAACATTATTATTTACGGTAATTCAAGTCTTAATGTAATGTATGACACTGTTGCGCGTTCTATGACTCATGGCGTTATGGGCTCAACACCGTGGGCAAAATTGGATAAGATTAAGTTCTTGTGCCCTGTGCCGGGTTATGACAGACATTTTGCGATTACTGAGTTTTTTGGTATAGAAATGATAAATATTCCCATGAATTCAGACGGACCGGATATGGATATGGTAGAGAAGCTTGTATCAGAGGATGCAAGTATAAAGGGTATATGGTGTGTGCCTAAATATTCAAATCCTTCGGGCATATCATATTCAGATGAGGTTGTAAGAAGATTTGCGCGTCTGAAACCGGCGGCTGAGGATTTTAGAATTTATTGGGATAATGCATATTGTATTCATCATTTATATGAGGATGATCAGGACCATATTATTGAAATTCTGGACGAATGTGCAAAGGCAGGAAATCCTGATATGGTGTTTAAATTCTGTTCTACATCAAAGGTTACATTCCCGGGATCAGGTATAGCCGCAATTTCAGCGTCAAAGGCAAACCTTGATTTTATAAAGAAGCAGATGACGGTACAGACTATAGGTCATGATAAATTAAATCAGCTTCGCCATGTAAAATTCTTTGGTGATTTCAACGGTATGCTTGAGCATATGAAGCGTCATGCAGAGATTTTAAGACCTAAGTTCAGAATTGTGCTTGACACACTTGAGAAGGAATTGGGAGGATTGGAGATTGCTCAATGGACAAATCCAAAGGGCGGATACTTTATTGCGCTTGACACTCTTGACGGCTGTGCAAAAAAAGTTGTATCGCTTTGTAAGGAAGCAGGAGTGGTTATGACTTCTGCCGGCGCAACTTATCCATATGGTAAGGATCCTCATGATTCAAATATTCGTATTGCTCCTACTTATCCTTCTAATGAGGAATTGCGGGAAGCGTGCGAAGTCTTTGTTACTTGCGTTAAGCTTGCAAGTATTGATAAATTGCTGGAAAATATGTAATTTCAAAAAGAACTGCCAAGAACTGTTAATTCGGCAGTTCTTTTTTGCGGATTATATATCAAACAGATAAAATATTAAAAATATATTGAAAAAATTGATATAAAGTTATATAATAGAGATTATTATATAACTTCGGGAGTGAATAAGTTGGAGATGAATTTGAATTGTATGCCGCTGATACCTATGAGAGGAATGGTGGTATTTCCATATATGACATTGAATTTTGACGCCGGCAGAGATGTTTCCGTCAAGGCGCTTGAGGCTGCTGCGGAAGAAAATTCTATGATTTTTCTTTCGGCGCAAAAAAATGCCGAAAAAGAAAATCCTGCACTGGAGGATATACATACAATAGGAACTGTTGCTAAAATTAAGCAGGTCATGCATATGCCCGGCGGAGTAACAAGAGTAGTGGTAGGCGGAATACGCAGAGGAGCGATAAGAGAGCTTGTTTCATCAAAACCGTATTTCAAAGCGGTTATAGAGGAATATGACGAGTTTTATACTCAGTCATCTCCGTTGGAGGAAGCATATATGAATCGTTTAAAGAAAGCGTATGAGGAATATTTTGCTCAAAATCCGCGTCTTTCCGCAGAAAATTATATGTCTGTTATGGCGATTGACGAGATGGGAAGATTATGCGATACGATAGCTGCTGGTGTGGAGCTTAAGACCGAGGTTAAGCAGGAAATATTGGAGGAGCTTGATATTTATAAACGTATAGAGCGCCTTATTGTTGCGATGAATAACCGATTGCAGGTAATGAATATTGAACGCAAAATATCTCATAAGGTGAAGGAAAGAATTGACAAGAACCAAAAGGAATATTATTTGCGTGAACAGCTTAAGGTTATACAGGATGAGTTGGGTGATAAAGACGGTATAGGCGCCGAGGTAAGCGAATATAGGGATAAAATTGATAAAATAAAAGCAGGCAAGGACATAAAGGATAAGCTTAGAAAAGAGGTTGACCGCTTTTCTAAGATGTCACCGCAGTCAGCGGAGAGCACTGTGATCAGAAACTATCTTGACACTGTTCTTGATTTGCCGTGGAATAAGGTTACAAAGGAAAGCTTTGATATAGCCGATGCCGAAACGGTATTAAATGAGGACCATTATGGTCTGGAAAAAGTAAAGGAGCGAATTCTGGAGTATTTGTCCGTGCGTCATTTTACGAAGGGCAAAAACGGAACTATACTTTGTCTGGTAGGACCTCCGGGAGTCGGAAAGACCTCGGTTGCAAAATCGATTGCAAGAGCGTTGGGGAGAAAGTATGTGCGTGTTTCACTCGGTGGTATTCATGATGAAGCGGATATACGCGGACATAGAAAAACTTATATCGGTGCAATGGAAGGTAGAATAATTGCTGCGGTAAAAGAAGCAAAAGTGAAAAATCCGCTTATTCTTTTGGATGAAGTGGATAAGATGGGAACGGACTATAAGGGAGATCCGTCAGCGGCGCTTTTGGAAGTGCTGGATTATGAACAAAACGGTTCATTCCGTGATCATTATGTTGAGGTTCCGTTTGATTTGTCACAGGTATTGTTTATTACTACGGCAAATACACTTGATACGGTTTCAAAGCCTTTATTGGACAGAATGGAAATAATTGAGCTGTCAAGCTATACTGACGAGGAGAAGTTTAATATTGCCAAAAACTATCTTGTAAAAAAATCACTTGAGAAGGCAGGGCTTACAGGCGAGCAGGTATCAATAGCTGATTCTGCGCTTCGTGATATTATAAGCTATTATACAAGAGAGGCGGGAGTACGCAGACTTGAGCAGCAGATAGGCAGCGTATGCCGTAAGGCGGCTAAGAACATTCTTGAAAAGGGTAAGAAATCAATTAAAATTACTTCAAAAAATCTGCCTGATTATCTTGGTAAAAGAAGGTATCATTTCGATTTGATTAATGAGAATGACCAAGTGGGAGTGGTTCGAGGACTCGCGTGGACGTCAGTGGGCGGAACAACGCTTTCTGTCGAAGTGAATGTTATGCCGGGAAGCGGTAAGGTAGAGCTGACAGGCAAGCTGGGCGATGTTATGAAGGAAAGCGCTATGGCGGCAATCAGCTACATCAGATCAAAAACTGATGAGTTGGATATATCGGAAGATTTCCATAAGACAAAGGACATACATATTCACGTCCCTGAAGGAGCTGTTCCAAAGGATGGACCGTCTGCAGGTATCACGATGGCTACTGCGTTGGTATCAGCACTGTCGCAAAGACCTGTAAGAAAGGATATTGCAATGACAGGTGAAATAACGCTTCGCGGCAGGGTGCTTCCTATAGGGGGATTAAAGGAAAAATCTCTGGCGGCATATCGTGCGGGAATTACAGATATAATAATTCCTATAGAGAACAAGCCCGATATAGATGATATACCTAAGGAAATCAGGAATAAGATTAACTTCATACCTGTTGACAGTATGGATATAGTTTTAGAAAATTCCTTAAGATAAAAAACTGAATTTCTTTTAAAGATCAAAAGCCTTAACCACCCAAATCTTGGGAGGAATAATGCAATTTTTCTTTTAAACAATCAAAATTGTCCGTAAGCGGAAAAGTTAAAAAATCCATCGGAGCTCATTGCTCTGATGGATTTTTTTCTTCAAGATGATTTTTTATTTTTAAGAAGGTTTCTTCGCTGATAACGTGTTCAATTCTGCATGCGTCTGCCGAAGCATTTTCCTCGCTTACACCTAAAGCCATAAGACAGCGTGTAAGGACATTATGGCGTTCGTAAATTTTTTCGGCAACTATTTGCCCTTTTTCTGTAAGAAGAATCATTCCGTTTGGATCAAATGTCACATAATCATTTTCTCGCAGTAATGATATTGCACGGCTTACGCTTGGCTTTGAAAAATTCAGTTCATGAGCTATATCTATAGAGCGGACATAGCCAAAGCGTTCCTTTAAAATAAGAATGGTTTCAAGATACATTTCACCGGATTCGTGTAATTGCATTAATATTTCACCTGCCTAACTAAAATAAAGTATGGAATTGCCCTCTTATTAAACTAACTATATATTAGCACATACTAACCTGAAATTCAAGTTAAAAATAGGATTTTGGATAAATATATCAATTATTTTTCGCGTATAAATATTCGTTCCACATTGATACATTTACCTGTCTTTTCATCAATTTCAAATATACATCCGCAAAACTGACCTTTTCCTTCTGCAATCTCGAACTTCTGAGGCATAGACGTAAGAAAACGGTCAATTATTATTTTTTGAGACATTCCCAAAATAGATTCTATAGGACCTGTCATGCCAAGATCGCATATAAATCCTGTTCCGTTTTTAAAAATCGTTTCATCAGCTGTCTGAACGTGTGTATGAGTACCGAATACCGCTGAAACCTTTCCGTCGAGAAAACGACCCATTGATTGTTTTTCTGATGTTGCTTCGGCATGAAAATCAACTAAAATAATATTAGTATGTTTTTTTAATTCGTCAATTTCTGACAGCGCGGCATCAAACGGAGAATCGCAAGGCTCCATATAGGTTCTGCCTATTAGATTTATTATGCCTACGCTTATTCCTGACTTTGATTTGAGAATCATGCTGCCTTTGCCGGGGCAGGCTTTGCTGAAATTTGCGGGACGTATTACATTGCCTTCGTATTTCATAATATCTATAACATCTTTTGCGCCCCATGTGTGATTACCCAATGTAATGCCGTCTACGCCTGAACGCATTATTTCATTATAGGCATTTCTTGCAAGACCGCGACCGTGAGTTGCATTTTCTCCGTTTGCAATAACTAAATCGATTGATTTTTGATATTTCAGCTCATCTACATATTGGAATAGCATATTGCGGCCTATACGGCTGACAACATCGCCTATACATAAAATTCTCATGACAATTCCTTCCTGTTTTTTGCTGTGTTAGAAAAAAAGGAGCCGATACAGAATGGGTAGAAGCTGAATCGGTCAATTTTATAATCATACCTTTATCGTATGAAAATAAAATTAAACGATTCTCATTCTGTAACAGCCCCAATTTTGAGTTTTCAGCGACTATTTTGCATAGTCAACAGCTCTGGTTTCTCTAATCAGACTTACTTTAATCTGACCGGGATACTCAAGCTCGTTTTCAATTCTTTTAACAATTTCCTTTGCAACAAGTACCATGCCGTCATCTTTAATCTGATTCGGCTTAACCATAATTCGTATTTCGCGGCCTGCCTGAATAGCGTATGACTTCTCAACGCCTTCAAATTCATTGGCGATTTCTTCAAGCTTCTGAAGACGCTTGATATATGTTTCAAGATTTTCACGTCTTGCGCCGGGGCGGGCTGCTGAAATAGCATCTGCTGCCTGAACAATGCACGCGATAAGCGTTTTTGCTTCAACGTCACCGTGATGTGCCATAATTGCATGCAGCACGTCCTTGTTTTCATGGTATTTCTTTGCAATATCTGCGCCGATTGTAACATGTGAGCCTTCAACCTCGTGGTCTACAGCTTTACCAATATCATGCAGTAAACCGGCACGCTTGGCGAGAGTAACATCTGTTCCGAGTTCTCCTGCCATAACACCTGCAAGGTGTGCAACTTCAATAGAATGCTTTAGAACATTCTGACCGTAGCTTGTACGGTATTTGAGCTTACCAAGAAGTTTAATAAGCTCCGGATGTAATCCGTGAACGCCCGTTTCAAAGGTAGCACCTTCACCTTCTTGTTTTATAATAGATTCAACCTCTTTACGGGATTTTTCAACTGTTTCCTCTATTCTTGCCGGATGGATTCTTCCGTCAACAATAAGCTTTTCAAGTGCAAGTCTTGCGACCTCGCGGCGTATCGGGTCAAAGCTTGAAACTATAACCGCTTCCGGGGTATCATCGATGATTAAGTCAACACCGGTAAGAGTTTCAAGAGTTCTTATATTGCGGCCCTCACGTCCGATAATTCGGCCCTTCATCTCATCACTTGGAAGATTTACAACAGAAACAGTAGTTTCGGCAACATGATCGGCAGCAACCTTCTGAATTGAAAGTGCTACGATGTTTTTAGCATTTCTTTCTGCATTTTCTTTTGCCTCTTGCTCAATTTCTTTAACCATAATGGCAGCCTCATGTCTGGTCTGGCTTTCAACATCTTTAAGGATAATATCCTTAGCTTCGTCGCGAGTCAGTCCTGAAATCTTTTCGAGCTGATCCATTTGCTGCTGTTTTATTTCTGTTATTTCTTGTTCCTTTATATCCAACTGCTTAAGCTTTTGGTCAAGCAATTGGTTTTTCTTGTCAAGATTATCGTTCTTTTTGTCTAAGTTTTCCTCTTTCTGAGTAAGTCTGCGTTCCATACGGCTAATTTCGTTTCTGCGTTCTTTAACCTCCTTATCAAAGTCGGCACGAAGCTTTTGATTTTCTTCCTTGGCTTCAAGCAGAAGCTCGCGCTTTCTGGCGTCGGCAGCTTTTTCGGCTTCAGAAACTATAGACTGAGCTTTGGCTTCAGCAGAACCAAATTCTGCTTCGGCTATCTTCTTTCTGTGAGCAATACCGGCATTGAAGCCTATAAATGCGCCAACAGCGCAACCTATAATCAATGCGATAATTGCACATAAAATTATAATACCTATAATAACAACCCCCATTCGATTTTTTTTGATGGCAGTAATACCAATTACCTGCAAGGGGGCTTTCTTAAAATGAATGCTTTCTATAAAAGTATCATATAAACGGCGGAACGGATTGCAGGTATCATTCCTGCCGTAATGTAAATCTCTACAGAGCAATCCATTTCAAGACGCTCCATTTTAAGTATTTGGATTACATATAATAATTCTAAATTTACAGAAAACTTATTTTTAAAGAATATTAAGCAATATACATTGTATACTATTTTTTTTGAAATGTCAAGATATTCTTGTAAATATTACATTAACTATACGAATATGAAAGGAAATTTTAATATAAAAAGTAATATTAGATTATGATTTGTCGTAATTTACAGAGGATTTGGCATAATACCCAAAAAAAAATCGAAAATTTATTCACAATATAGTCTTTACTACCAAAAAAAAGTGTGTTATAATATAAGCATAATTATTATATATGGTTTTGCCCGCGCAAAACAAATATTATATATGCAATAAGAGGGAAGGAGAAAAACGAATGGTTAAAGAACAAACCTGGGCGGACATCAGCGAGTTCCAAACATATCTTTTTAACTCTGGCGACAATTTTAAATCATATAAAATGCTTGGAGTACATAAGGTTAATGTTGACGGACAAAGTGGATGGCGTTTTGCTGTTTGGGCACCTAATGCCGTTCATGTCCGAGTAGTAGGAGAATTTAACAACTGGGACGGATTTGATAAGGGCTTATCAAAAATTACCACTACCGGTATTTGGTATGGATTTTTTACAGATATAAAGGAGGGAATGCTGTATAAATACGCTATACAGGCAAAGGACGGAGAAACTTATTACAAAGCCGATCCGTATGCCTTCGAGGCTGAATTAAGACCCGGTACTGCATCTGTTGTAAGGGATTTGTCAGACTACAAATGGTCAGATAGGGCTTGGCTTCAGAAGCGAAACAAAACCAATAATCTTCCAGTGCCGATGAATATTTACGAATGCCACGCAGGCTCATGGAGACTGCATGATGATGGTACTTTCTATACATATCAGGAATTAGCGGATGAGCTTGTTCCATATCTTACAGATATGGGATATACTCATGTTGAGCTTATGCCTGTAATGGAATATCCGTTTGACGGTTCGTGGGGTTATCAGGTTACGGGATATTTTGCCGCAACAACGCGCTATGGCAATGCTGACGGGCTTAAATATTTTGTAAACAAATGTCATAAGGCCGGTATTGGTGTAATTATGGACTGGGTTCCGGCGCATTTCCCAAGAGATGCTCACGGACTCAGAATGTTTGACGGAACGCCTGTATATGAATATGCGGATCCTAGAATGGGCGAACATAAGGATTGGGGTACGATGGTTTTTGATTATTCAAAGAGCGAGGTTGTTTCATTCCTGATTTCTTCGGCATATTTTTGGGCGGATGAGTTCCATTTTGACGGTTTAAGAGTTGATGCAGTTTCGTCAATGCTCTACCGTGATTATTCGAGAAATGACGGGGAATGGATTGCGAATAAGTACGGCGGGAACGGAAACCTTGAAGCTGTTGACTTTTTCAGAAAGCTTAACAAGATTATGGGGACCGAATTTCCAAATTTCCTTATGATTGCGGAGGAATCAACGGCATGGCCATTGGTTACCGCGCCGCCTGAAAATGATGGACTGGGCTTTAATTTTAAATGGAATATGGGCTGGATGAACGACACGCTGCGTTATATGTCAATGGATCCTTATTTCAGGAAGGATAATCATGGACTTCTTACATTTATAATGATGTACGCTTATTCAGAAAACTTTATTCTGCCATTGTCACATGATGAGGTTGTTCATGGAAAGAAATCATTAATTGATAAGATGTTCGGAACATATGAGGAAAAATTTAGCGCTTATAAGACGCTGTTGGGATATTATATGTCAATGCCCGGCAAGAAGCTAATGTTTATGGGCGGTGAGTTTGGTCAGTTCCTTGAGTGGCGTTTTGATGATCAGCTTGAATGGAATTTGCTTGATATGGAGAAACATCAGACGCTTAAGAGTTTCGTAAAGGATTTAAATCATTTTTATCTTGAAAACAAATCATTCTGGGAAATTGAACAAAGCTGGGACGGTTTCAGATGGATAAACGATTCTGACAATGAAAACTCGGTTCTTTCGTATATGCGTCGCGGCACTGCGAAAAATGATGTGGTAATTGTTGTGGCAAACTTCACACCGGTGGAAAGACCAATATATAAAATCGGAGTTCCGACATCGGGAGAGTATGAGGTTGTGTTACATTCAAATGCTGCAAAATACGGCGGCACAAGACGGGTGGCAAAAAAGACATACAAGGCTTTGAAGAAACAATTTTCTGATATGGATTATACAATTGAGGTTAAAATTGATCCAAGCTCAATCATGTATATAAAGAAAAAGAAGACGGTCAGAAAGACCTCTGCTAAAACAAAAGCTGAAACAGCAAAAAAGCCGGCAGCAAAAACAACTGCCGCAAAAAAAATGATAAAATAATTAATAAAATAGGAGATGATATTATGGTATCAAAAGACTGCGTAGCAATGATACTTGCAGGCGGACAGGGCTCAAGACTTGGCGCGTTGACAAAAAACGTTGCAAAGCCGGCAGTGCCCTTTGGCGGTAAATACAGAATTATAGATTTCCCGCTTTCAAACTGTGTTCATTCGGGAATAGACACTGTTGGTGTATTGACTCAATACCAACCACTTGAGCTTAATACATATATAGGTAACGGTAATCCGTGGGATTTGGACAGAAGTCATGGCGGAGCATATGTTCTTCCGCCTTACCAGAGTGCCAAGGCAGGAGAATGGTATAAAGGTACTGCAAATGCTATTTATCAGAATTTGAGCTTCCTTGAAGGCTTTGATCCAAAGAATGTTCTTATTCTTTCGGGCGACCATATTTACAAAATGCATTATGGCGAAATGCTTAAGGCGCATAAGAAATCAGGTGCGGCTGCTACTATTGCCGTTATGCCTGTGCCTTGGGAGGAGGCAAGCCGTTTTGGTATTATGAATGTTGATGAAAGCGGCACCATTGTAGAATTTGAGGAGAAGCCTGCTGAGCCTAAGAGTAATCTTGCTTCGATGGGTATTTACATTTTTGATTATCAGCTGCTTAAGAAATATCTTACAGATGATGAGAGAAATCCTGAATCAGATAATGATTTTGGTAAAAACATTATTCCTGCAATGCTTCAGAATGGTGAAAAAATGGTAAGCTATCGTTTTGAAGGATATTGGAAGGATGTAGGAACAATCCAGAGTCTATGGGAAGCTAACATGGATCTTATTGATGAGCCTCCTAAGTTTGATATAAATGACAGAAGCTGGAGCATTTATTCAAGAAATATGGCTCTTGCACCTCATTATGTAGGCAGCGGGGCAAAGATTATAAATTCTACTGTTACAGAAGGATGTTCAATTAATGGCGAAATCAATCATTCGGTTATTTTTGGCGGTGTTGAAGTAGGATCGGGTACTAAGATTACCGATTCTGTAATTATGCCGGGCGCTAAAATAGGTGATAACGTTATAATTGAAAAGACTGTAATAGGTACGGATGCTGTTATCGGTGACGGTGCAAAAATTGGTACTGTTGAAAAGGATGATAATCCGTATGCTTCTAAGATGTGTACACATGGTCTTGTGTTGATTGAAGGCGGAGCAAAAGTTGCTGCCGATGCTGAGATCGCAAAAGGCAGTATGGTAGAGGCAGAATAAGAAAGGAGAGGATTGTAGAATGAGAAGAGATACTATGGGTATTATTCTGACCAGTGAGGACAGAATTCCGCCGATTACAGATATTAGAGCAAATTCGGCTCTTCCTATTGCGGGACGTTACAGAATTATTGACTTTGTTCTTTCCAATATGGCAAATGCCGGTATTACCAATATTGGTGTTGCAACGGAATCAAATTATTCATCGCTTATGGATCATATAAAATCAGGTAAGCCATGGGATTTAGATAGAAAGAACGGGGGACTTAATATTCTTCCTCCGAATCTTGAAAAGATGACATACGGCACAATCAAAGGCAATATTGATATGCTTGCCGGTATCAGCGATTATATCCAGAGAAGTGGTCAGACATATGTTATTCTTTCACTTGGAAACAGCATTTATAATATAGATTTTACCGCTGTTGTGGAAGAACACATTAATAATCAGTCAGATATTACTGTTCTTTATAAGGACATGAAGGGTATTGAGGAATCAGAGCTTTCGAGATTTACGCTTTTAGAGCTTGATGATGAAAAGCGAGTAAAGGATATTGAGGTTGAGCCATATTATCCAAAGACAACAACAGCAAGCATGGATGTATATGTTATGGAAAAGGCTCTGCTTGAAAGTATTGTGGATGAATGCAGTGCGAGAGGCGACAGAGATTTTGTTAAGGATGCGCTTGTTAAAAAGATGGGCGGACTTCGTATGTATGGTTATGAGTACACAGGCTATACAGATAAGATTGATTCATTGAAGTCATATTACAGAAATAACATGAATTTCTTGAATGCTGATATAAGAAATGAACTGTTTAACTGTGAAAATCCTATTTACACAAAGACAAAGGATCAGTCACCAACAAAGTATGGCTCAGAGGCAAATGTTGAAAACAGCTTCATTTCTGACGGATGTGTAATTGAAGGCACTGTTATTAACTGTGTTTTGTCAAGAGGAGTCAAAATTGCAAAGGGTGCAGTGGTAAAAAATTCAATTATCATGCAGGATTCAATTGTTGAGGAAGATGTTGACCTTGATCACGTTGTATTCGACAAAGAGGTTTATATTACAAAGGGCAGAAAGCTTATAGGACAAGAAAGTTATCCTTTGGCAATTGCAAAGGGAACTGTTATTTAAAAGAAAAATAAGGCGGAGAGCTGTCCACAGAGATTTGCGCGACAGCTCTTTGTTGTTAAATTACAGTAATGCGGCGGAATATATTTTGCTTAAGAACTGTTGAAAATTATACCAAATTAATAACAATAAAATGGCCTCTTTTTCTGATATTTATAGTAAAAAACACTGTTTTTTATCATATAAATTGACAAAACTGTGTTTTTAGGGTATTATACATAGTGAATGAGAGGTTTGTTTTTCAGATGACGCGGTTTAGCGTAGAAAAGGAGGAACATATGAAAGTTTTGTTTGCAACCTCAGAGGCGGCACCATTTGTAAAAACGGGAGGTCTTGGAGATGTTGCAGGATCATTACCTGCGGTTTTGCGTGAAAAAGGTGTTGATGCGAGAGTTATTTTGCCTCTTTACAGATGCATACCTCAGCATTTTAAAGATCAAATGAGATATATTAACCATATATATATTAATATGGCATGGCGCCGTCAGTATGCCGGTGTGTTTGAGCTTGAATATAACGGCTGCATTTATTATTTTGTGGATAATGAATTCTACTTTAATGGCGATAAACCATATGATTATATTCATTTGGATTGTGAGAAGTTCATTTTCTTCTCAAAAGCGGTACTTTCGCTGCTTCCGACATTGGATTTCCGTCCGGATGTTATAAATTGTAATGACTGGCAGACAGGCCCTATTCCTGTATTTTTGGATACCTTCCAGGATAACCCGTTCTTCCGCGGAATTAAGACAGTTATGACTATTCATAATCTGAAATTCCAGGGCAGATGGGACTTCAAGGGAATAAAGGACGCTATGGGTATCAGCGATTATTATTTCACTGCGGATAAGATGGAATATTATAAAGATGCTAACCTGTTAAAGGGCGGCATGGTTTATGCTAACAAGATTTCAACTGTCAGCGAAACATATGCATGGGAAATTACAACTCCTGAATACGGTGAGGGCTTGAATAATCTTCTTTCGGTAAGACGCAATGATTTGGTAGGTATTGTAAACGGTATTTCATATACCGATTGGAATCCGCAGAATGACGGTATGATTTATGCTAACTATTCTGCAAAAACTGTCCATAAGAAAAAGATTGAAAATAAGAAGAAACTTCAGGCAGAGCTTGGTCTCCCGGTAGACGAAAATAAGATGATGATTGGTATTGTTTCTCGTCTTACAGATCAGAAGGGATTTGACCTTGTTGCTTATAAAATTGAAGAATTGTGTGCCGGCGGTGCTCAGATAGTTGTATTAGGTACCGGTGATGAGAAATATGAAAATCTATTCCGTCATTACGCATGGAAGTATCCTGACAGAATGTCAGCTCAGATTTATTTTTCAAATGAAATGTCACACAAGATTTATGCTGCATGTGACGCATTTTTGATGCCGTCACGTTTTGAACCCTGTGGTTTGTCGCAGCTGATAAGTTTGCGTTATGGCACTGTACCTATTGTTCGCGAAACAGGCGGACTGAAAGATACAGTTGTACCATATAATGAATATACAGGCGAGGGAACAGGTTTCTCCTTTGCTAATTACAATGCAGATGAAATGTTAAATACCATTTGGTATGCTATGAGAATTTATTATGACCGTAGAGATGAGTGGAATAACATCATTGACAACGGTATGGCAGTTGACTATTCATGGAACGTTTCAGCTGATAAGTATATTAAAATGTATCAGGAATTAACCGGTATTTATGATTTGCCGGAAAAAAAAACTAATTCTGTAGAAAAAGCGGCAGTAAATGATGACAGCTTCGAGGATACACTAAAGAAAAATTCTGAGATAGCAGCACAGGCCGCTGCAAAAAATGCTGAAGAACCTAAGGTTATTGAGGTCAAAAATCCGTTTGAGGATGAAGAAGCAGTAAAGCCGTCAACCAAAACAGCAGCCAAGAAGCCGTCGGCAAGAAAGCCGGCAGCAAAAAAGACTACAAGGTCAACGGCTAAAAAAACTACTTCAAAAAAGACTGCTTCGGCAAAAAAGACAACTGCTAAAAAATCTGCTGTCAAGCAGGAAGAAAAGTAGAAGGGATGTAGAAATATGGCAGAAACAAAAACAACAAAAGCAACAGCAAAGACATCAGCCGTAAAGCTGACAGCTGCTGAGGAAGCTTTGAAGAAAGAAATTGTAGGTAAGGTAGGCAGACACTTCGGTAAAGTAATGGAGGAAGCTACTCCTCACATGATATATACCGCATGTGCACTTACTGTAAGAGACCAGATAATGGAAAAGTGGGCAAAGTCACACCGTCAGGTGAAAGAAGAAGGCTCAAAGAAGCTTTATTATCTTTCATTCGAGTTTTTGATGGGCAGATTGCTTTGCACAAACATTTTAAATCTTATGCAGACAGATGAATACCAGCATGTATTGGCTGACTTGGGTTATTCATTGTCAGATATTGCTGAGCTTGAAAATGATGCCGGATTAGGTAACGGCGGTCTTGGACGTCTTGCAGCATGCTTTATCGATTCGCTTACAACAATGGATTTACCTGCATATGGCTGTACAATTCGTTACGAGCATGGTCTTTTTAGACAGAAGATTGTAGAAGGCTATCAGACAGAATTGCCTGATGAATGGCTTGAACACGGCAACGCATGGGAAATTTCAAGACCGGAAGAGGCTGTTAAGGTTGTATTTGGCGGTCAGGTAGATTGCGAATGGGTTGACGGCAGAATGGTATATAAGTACAGAAATGAAAATACAGTTTTGGCTATGCCATATGACGTTCCTTTGGTAGGTTATGATTCAAAGATTGTCAATAAGCTGAGATTGTGGAGTGCCACAATTCCTACAGATGTTGACATGATAAGCTATGACAGAGGTACATTTGACAAGATGATGGAGGCTAAGAGCCTTGCAAAGCAGATTTCGGGTATTCTCTATCCTGATGATACTACAGACGATGGTAAGAAGCTTAGATTAAGACAACAGTATTTCCTTGTTTCAGCTACATTGCAGTGGATTTTGAAGGAGTTTGAGGAAAGAAACGGCAGCGACTGGTCAAAGCTTCCTGACAAGATTGTTATCCACATAAATGATACACATCCGACGCTTGCTATCCCTGAAATGATGCGTCTGCTTATGGACGAAAAAGGTCTTGGCTGGGATGAAGCGTGGAATATTGTTACACATGTATTCGCATATACAAACCACACGGTAATGAGCGAAGCTCTTGAAAAGTGGAATGTTCATATGTTCCGAGAAATCGTGCCGAGAATATACATGATTGTTGAAGAAATCAACAGACGTCTTATGGAACAGCTTGAGGCAGTATATCCGGGTGACAAGGGCAAGCATCAGTGGATGGCTGTTATCGCTAACGACCAGGTTAATATGGCAAATCTTTGTCTTGCAAGCTGTTTTGCGGTAAACGGCGTTTCAAAGCTTCATACAGAAATTCTTAAGGATGATATTTTCCGTGACTATTATGTCCTTGATAAAGAGCGTTTCCACGCTATCACAAACGGTATCACATTCAGAAGATGGATTGCAAATTGTAACCCTGAATTAACAGAGCTTATTGATTCAAAGATCGGTAAGGGCTGGCTTAAAAATTCAGAAAAGCTTGCAGAGCTTGCTAAGTTTGCTAAGGATAAGGATTTCCAGAAGAAGTTTGACGATATAAAGAAGAAGAATAAGGTAGCTCTTGCTGCATACATCAAGGAGCATAACGGTATTGATGTAAATCCTGATTCAATTTTCGATGTACAGTGTAAGAGATTGCATGAGTATAAGCGTCAGATGATGAATGTGCTTCATATTATTGCTGAGTACAACAGAATTCTTAGTGATTCTTCTTATGCAGATAATTATTATCCAAAGACATATATTTTCGGTGCAAAGGCTGCTCCGGGCTATGTAAGAGCAAAGAACATCATCAAGTTGATTAACTCTGTTGCTGACATTATTAATAACGATGCAAGAATTAAGGATAAGATTAAGGTTGTATTTATCGAAAACTACGGTGTTTCAATCGCAGAAAAGATTATTATAGCTGCAGATGTATCAGAGCAGATTTCGACAGCCGGTAAGGAAGCTTCAGGTACAGGTAACATGAAGTTCATGCTTAACGGCGCGCTTACAATCGGTACGCTTGACGGCGCAAACGTAGAAATGCTTGAGCAGGTAGGCGAGGATAATATCTATATCTTTGGTCTTAAGGCTGACGAGGTTGCCGCAAGATTAAAGTATGCGGGTAATGATGAGGTAAAAACAATTTACTCAACAAATACATCGTTAAGACACGCGCTTGAAATGCTTATTGACGGAAGCATAGTTCCGGGCAATACAAGTATCTTCCGTGACTTATATCAGACATTACTGTTTGGCGATTATGGTTATCCTGATACTTATATGGTACTTCGTGATTTTGAGGAATATATGAAGACACAGGAGAAGATTTCAGCTGACTATCAGAACAGATCCAAGTGGATTGAGATGGCTATTATGAATACAGCTATGTCAGGATTCTTCTCAAGTGACAGAACAATAGACGATTATAATAAGAAAATTTGGCATTTAACTCCGATTAAATAATTAAATTGTAACTGACACAGATAGAACAAGACACGAAAGTGTCTTGTTTGTCTGTTGATAGGTTAAATAGGCATGATGCGGGAAGTTATATGTTTTAATACTTTTTATAAATCAAAGGGGAAAATATATGAATATTGAACATAATTCCAGAGAGAAATTTTACAGAAGACCGTTTGGTGCAGTTGAATGTGGTACTGAAATAAGATTTAGAATTTCTGCATCGGGCATTGGTATTCCAAATGCAGTACGACTTGTGTACAAAAGGGATGCTAAAGAAGAAATCAGGGTAGATATGGCATATCTGTTTAATTTGGGAGATTTGTGTATTTATTCCGTAAAAGTAAAAATGCCTGATGAGGTTGGTCTTATATGGTATTATTTTGAAATAGAAACATCTCAGGGAATTGTATACTATGGTAATAATTCAAAAAATCTTGGAGGTATGGGAGAAGTAAGCTTTCAAAAGCCGGAAAGATCATTTCAGATTACGGTATATGATAAGGAATATAAAACTCCCGATTGGTTCAAAGAGGGTGTTGCTTATCAGATTTTTGTCGATCGTTTTTGTAACGGAAATGAAGACGGCAGTTTCCTTGGCAACAGAACCGATATTATAAAGCGCGAATGGGGAGATACTCCGTTTTATAAGGCTGAACAGTTCGGCGGTGAATATAAAGCAAATGATTTCTTCGGTGGGAATTTGAAGGGTGTTATAAAAAAGCTGCCTTATCTTAAGGAGTTAGGTGTTTCGGTGATATATCTTAATCCGATTTTCAGCGCATATTCAAACCATAAGTACGATACCGGAAGCTATGAAATGATAGATCCGATGTTTGGTGACGAAGCTGATTTCAAGGAACTCTGTAAAAAAGCCAAAGAGCTTGGAATAAGAATAATTTTGGATGGAGTTTTTAATCATACCGGAAGCGATAGTCAGTATTTTAATAAAAATGGCACATATGACAGCGTAGGCGCATATCAGTCGCAGGAATCACCGTATTATAATTGGTATCGCTTTATGAATTGGCCGAATGTCTATGAATCGTGGTGGGGTATGACAACGCTGCCGCAGGTTGAAGAGCACAGTGAGGATTACAGAAAATATATTCTGTCAGGTGAAAATGCTATTGTTAAAAGGTGGCTGAAAAACGGCGCTTCAGGATGGAGATTGGATGTTGTTGATGAACTTCCGGGATTTTTCGTTAAGGAGCTGCGTGAGAATGTAAAGGCTGCCGACGAGGATGCGGTAATTATCGGCGAGGTCTGGGAGGATGCTTCAAATAAAAGCGCATACGGTGAACGACGTGAGTATTTCTTGGGTAAGGAACTGGATTCGGTTATGAATTATCCTATGCGAAATGCGCTTATTGATGTGGTTTTAGGAAGAATTGAGGCTTCTGAATTTGATGACAGGCTGATGAGTATTAAGGAGAATTATCCTCCGCAGGCATATTATTCATTGCTGAATATGGTTTCGAGTCATGACGTAGAGAGAGTTCTCACATTGATGGGAGGTGTCCCGTCACGTCATGAGGTTGATAAGGAATATCAGTCGAGATTTAAGCTGGACGGATATGGTCTTGAGGTTGCATGGGATAGGGCCACTCTTATTCTTGGACTCCAAATGACTTTGCCGGGTGTGCCATGTATCTATTATGGTGATGAAATAGGTATGCAGGGATATGGAGATCCGTTTTGCCGTCAATGCTATCCGTGGGGCAGAGAGGATGAACTTGATCCTACAGGCAAGCTGCGCGAGCGTTATAGAAATATGATAAGTTTAAGGAATAGCTCTAAAGCATTTTCAATCGGCGACTTTGAGAGTGTTTATAAAATAGGTCACGTATATGCGTTTTTACGCAGCTATAAAGATGAAAAGTATATAGTTGTTGCGAATATGGGTGTCAAATTTTCACAAATACGCTTGGATGTAGCGCGGTTTGGAATTACTAAAATGATTTGCGTAAGTGCCGATGAGGAAACTAAGGAATCGAAGGATGGTATTCATTTTATCGATATGCCGCAGTTATGGATAAAGGTATATAAGGCTGAATAAAAGGTTAATAATAGACTGTTGCGTTAAAGGCAATTTTACATAACGCGACAGTCTTTTTTTGTATGAATTTTTCTTTAGAATTATTTAATAGCTTTATATTGAAAAAAATATTTACATATGTTAAAATTAGCATATATCAGCATATTGAAAGGGGTAAATTCATGAATAGGCTAACAGTCCATACAAACGAAAAAACAGACGCTTTAGGGGATTTATACGGAATATTTTTTGAAGATTTAAATCATGCGGCGGATGGTGGATTATATGCAGAAATGGTGAGAAATCGTGGGTTTGAATTTTCACCTATAGATAATCCGGGTTATCGTGCCTTAACAGCGTGGAAAAAAATTGAGAGAGCTGGCGCAAAGCTATCGCTTGCTGTGGAAAAATCCGCACCATTAAGCGTTAAAAATCCTCATTATTTAATGATGGAAATATATCAAACGGGAAACGGCTCAGGAATATCAAATGAGGGATATAATAGCGGTATGCCGTACATAGAGGGCGAGAAATACATATTTTCATGCTATGCAAGGGCTGATGAGAAAATGGTTATGAATGTCGCATTGGAGGATGTTGATGGAAATATTTATACGCAGGATGAATTTATAATTAATAATTCTCAATGGAGTAAGTATGAATTAACTCTTACAGCAACAAAAACGGATTATTGCGGCAGGCTTGTAATTACTGCTAAGAATACGGGAAAGTTATATTTAGATATGATTTCACTCTTTCCGGAAAAAACCTTTAAAGGACATGGGTTAAGATTGGATCTTGCTCAATTGCTTGCGGATTTAAAGCCAAAGTTTATGCGTTTTCCGGGCGGCTGCCTGATACATGACGGTTCGTTGAATAAGGATGACAGGAACGCGTTATATCGCTGGAAAAATACAATAGGCAGCTTGCAGGACAGAGCTTCACGCAGAAATAACTGGGGCTACAATCAGAGTCTTGGATTAGGATATTATGAGTATTTTGTGTTATGTGAAGATTTAGGTGCAAAGCCAATTCCTATATTGCCGGCAGGCTACAATCCACACAGCGGTCAGGGAGTAGCATATGGTGATTTGCAGGAGTGGGTTGATGATGCGCTGGATTTGATTGAATTTGCAAATGGTTCAGTGGAAACCGAATGGGGAAGCGTAAGAGTGAGATTAGGACATCCGCAGCCGTTCAATATGGAATATATAGGAATAGGAAATGAGGAAATAGGTCAGGAGTTTTTTGACAGATATGAGTATTTTCATAAAGCAATAAGAGAAAAATATCCTGAAATAAAGATTATAAACAGCAGCGGACCATTCTGCTCAGGCACAGAATATGAGCGTGGATGGAATTCAGCAAGGGAAAATGGTTCGGATTTAGTTGATGAACACTATTATACTTCTCCGGAATGGTTTTTGGCTAATTGCCACCGTTATGATGATTTTTCAAAGGATGGCCCGAAGGTGTTTTTGGGTGAATACGCAACATGGGGCAATACATATTATAATGCGTTGGCTGAGGCCGCTTATATGACTCATTTGGAAAGAAACGCGGCGGTTGTAGGTCTTGCCTGCTATGCGCCGTTGTTTGCCAATGTGGATTATGTGAATTGGAAACCGGATATGATTTGGTTTGACAATCACCGTTCTTACGGGAGCGCGAATTATTACATACAAAAAATGTTTATGAATAATCAGGGAACAAGTTTGTTGAAAACTGAAAGTGAAGGATTTACAAAGACGACAGTTTTAGGCAAGCCTATAATTTCGGGTGAAATAATGCTTGAAGCAGAATCAGGAGTTAAAGCGGAGTTTACTGACATTTCTGTTTTGTCTGACGGCAAAGCTCGGAAATATGACGATATTTCTGTGGAAAGCGCGAGTGTACATCTTGATAATGTTGAATCGGAGAATTATGTAATCAGCTTAAAGGCAAAAAGAATTTCAGGAGATAAAGGATTTAGAATAAAGTTTGGAAAAACAGACGATAAGAATTTTTTGGACTGGACTTTAGGCGGCTGGGCAAACGGAGATTGTGAGATTGAAAGCAATATTAACGGCAGAACCTCCGGAATAATACATAAGGTTTTTTCAGTTGCTACCGGTGTGATTTATGATTTAAAGCTTGAGGTGCAGGGAAGAAACATCACTATTTATATAAACGGAGAAAAGCAATATACAGTCGAGGACAAGCAGCCTGTTATAGAGGAGCTGTACTGGACATCAAGTATAGATGAAGCAACCGGCGAAATCATTATAAAGGCGGTTAATGTCAGGGAAGAAGCGGTAAAAGCTATTATAGACCTTGACGGAAAATGTGATGTGAGTGGTAAGGTTATTGAAATATCCGGCTGCCAACTTGATGCTGAGAATAGTTTTGAAAATCCCAAAGCAGTATATCCCGCTGAAAGAGAATTTAGCGCAAATGCCCAATTTGACTATGAATTTCCGGCACACTCTGTAACTGTGTTTGTACTTAAATAAAATATTTCCCTGTAAAGCGGGAAATCGTATAAGTGAAATACCGTAGCGGTATGCGTGTTGAAAATTTTTTGTTAATATGGACTTATAATATATAAAAAGTATTTGGCAAAAAATTCATGAAGCGTATTAATTATTTGTAAAATTCGAGTATATAGCTTGACTAAAAGGAAAAAAGCGTATATAATTATAATATAAATATTATTTCAGGAGGAATAAATTATGAAACTTTTTGTTGATACAGCCAATGTCGAAGATATAAAAAAGGCTAACGATATGGGTGTAATTTGCGGAGTAACTACAAATCCGTCACTTATTGCTAAAGAGGGCAGAGATTTTGTTGAAGTAGTTAAGGAAATCACAACAATTGTAGACGGTCCTATAAGTGCGGAAGTTATTTCACTTGAAGCAGATAAAATGGTTGAAGAGGCAAAGCCTCTTGCAGCACTTCATAAGAATATAGTTATTAAAATTCCTATGTGCGCAGAAGGTCTAAAGGCTGTTAAGCAGCTTACAAAGCTTGGTATAAAAACTAATGTTACATTGATTTTCTCAGCAGCGCAGGCGCTTCTTGCTGCAAGAGCAGGTGCAACATATGTAAGTCCGTTCCTTGGCAGACTTGATGATATAGGCACAAATGGCATGATTCTTATTGAGGAAATAGCTGATATTTTTGAAATTCATGATATTCAGACAGAAATTATTGCAGCATCAATCAGAAACCCAATTCATGTTATTGACGCTGCACGCGCAGGCTGTGATATTGCAACAGTTCCATACAAGGTAATTGAGCAGATGCTTCATCATCCGCTTACAGATAACGGTATCGAGAGATTCCTTAAGGACTGGGAAACAGTACCAAAGAACTAATATGATTAAATCTGTGAATCTTTGATTGAATAAAAAATCCTCCGGTTTCCGGAGGATTTTTTGCCGTTCAACGAACGGAAGGGGTATTATTTTATTGAATCAATATCGTACGGTGTAATCTGATATACAAAGTAATTCAGCCAGTTTGAAAATAACAAATTTGCGTGTGAACGCCACCTGACGATTGGTTTTTTTGAGGGATTGTCATTAGGGAAATAATGCTTTGGTATAGAGGGATTTTGTCCGCGCCCCAAATCGCGGAAATATTCATTTTTTAATGTATCAGCATCGTATTCTGCGTGACCCATTACAAATATACGGCGACCGCCCTTTGTAAATACAATGTATACACCTGCCTCTTTTGAGTCTGCGAGAATTTCAAGCTCGCGTACTTTTTTTATATCCTCAGCGCGCACTTCTGTATGACGCGAGTGAGGAGCATAAAATTCATTGTCAAATCCGCGCATAAGCTTTGCGGTACGGCGGTTTACCTTATGCTTGAAAACTCCGGAGCATTTTTCGGGAAGCGGATATTTAGGCACTCCGTAGTGATAGTAAAGTCCTGCCTGAGCAGCCCAACAGATGTGAAGCGTAGATGTTACGTTGGTTTTAGACCATTCCATTATCTGCACAAGCTCATTCCAGTAATCAACCTCGCTAAAATCAAGATTTTCAACAGGAGCGCCTGTTATAATCATACCGTCGTATTTTGATTTTTTTATTTCGTCAAAAGTTTTATAAAAAGCAGACAGATGTTCATGAGGCGTGTTTTTTGATTCATGTGTGTCCATCTGTAAAAAGTCTATTTCCACCTGCAGCGGCGAGTTTGATAAAAGACGCAGAAGCTGGGTTTCTGTTGTTATTTTGGTTGGCATTAAATTGACAATTACAATTTTAAGCGGACGGATATCCTGATGCATAGCCTTTTTTTCACTCATAACAAATATGTTTTCATTTCTGAGCTGTTTCGTAGCCGGAAGCTTGTCCGGAATTTTTATAGGCATATTTACCCACTCCTTTCAATATATTTCAACTGTTAGATTATAACACAAAAAGCTTGATATTACAAGTAAAATCGCTTTTTTCTTTGTTTGCAAATGATGAAATTTCTTACAGTAAAAAGGTTTTGTGTACATATACAAAATTTTGCCAAAGTAGTCATAAAAATAAAATATAGACTATATTATGTTTATTTTGCCGGTTTGGAATAAAAAATCAAAATAAAATCATACTAAAATTACGGAGGTGTATTTCAAGGTGATAAATCAGAATGAGAACGATAGTCAGAGTGAAGTAGAGGAACAAGAACGTAAAAATATAAAGGAATTCGGAAGTGTTCAGACGAAAAATCCAAGAGGCAATATACATTGTCTTAATATTATCGGACAGGTAGAGGGGCATCAGATTTTGCCGCCGCAGAACAAGACCACAAAATACGAGCATATATTGCCGCAGCTGGTAGCGGTTGAGGAGGATGCGGAAATAGACGGACTTTTAGTGTTATTAAACACAGTAGGCGGTGATGTAGAGGCGGGACTGGCTATTGCGGAAATGATTGCCGGAATGAAAAAGCCTACGGTGTCGCTTGTGCTTGGCGGCGGACACAGCATAGGAGTCCCGTTAGCGGTTGCGGCAGATTATTCATTTATTGCTCCTACCGCAACTATGACTGTGCATCCATTGCGCATGAGTGGGGTTGTGATAGGAGTTATGCAGACATTTCAGTATTTTCAGCGTATGCAGGAAAGAATAGTAGAATTTGTTGTAAAGAATTCTGAAATATCCAACCATGAATTTAAGAAGCTTATGCTTGCTACAGATGAGATTGCAAACGACGTAGGGAGTATTCTTTTTGCGCAAAAGGCAGTTGACTGTGGCTTAATAAACAGTCTTGGAGGATTGTCGGACGCACTTGAAAAAATGTATGAGCTGATAGAGGAGGCGAGAAAATGCTCTACTCAATAGTACCGACTGACGTTGTGTTTTTCGATAATACGCAAATTCGTCAGCGGCATATAAAGATGTATAATAATCTCACACTGGAAATGACCGATGGCAGAGTTGAGAGAATTATAAGCACAAATCCGCAGGATTATTTAAAATATCATAATTTGCTCGGCACTGATCGGGTGATATGAAATAAAGCGCAGCTGTGCTGCGTTTTTTTTGTGACGTGCCTTAACGAGCACATATCCTCAGCATATGTTAAAAATATCAAAAAAAACTTGCAAAATTCTCTAATATGGTGTATAATAACAGCGATTGCCGTACTCGTCGGCAGTACACTACAGAAGGAGGAAAAGTAATATGCAAAATAATGTATATGACGTCTTGTTGGAACGTGGTCTTATAGCCCAGACAACACACGAACAGGAAATACGGGAATTATTGGGAAAGGAAAAAGTTACGTTCTATATCGGCTTCGACCCGACAGCGGACAGCCTTCATGTAGGACACTTTTTGCAGATGGTGGTAATGCGCCATATGCAGAACTTCGGTCACAGACCGATAGCTCTTGTGGGCGGCGGTACGGGACATATCGGAGATCCTTCGGGCAGAACTGATATGCGTCAGATGATGACAAAGGAAATCATTGACCATAACTGTGAATGCTTTAAGGAACAGCTTTCAAAGGTTGTTGATTTTTCAGACGGCAAGGCGATTATGGTGAACAATGCCGATTGGCTGCTCGACCTTAATTATGTTGAGTTTTTGCGTGATATTGGTTCATGCTTCTCGGTAAATAAAATGCTTACAGCAGAATGCTTTAAGCAAAGACTTGAAAAGGGACTTTCGTTCCTTGAATTTAACTATATGCTTATGCAGAGCTATGACTTTTTAATGCTTAACCGCAAATATGACTGCAAGATTGAGCTTGGCGGCGACGACCAGTGGAGCAATATTCTCGGCGGTATAGACCTTTGCCGCAGAAAGGATCAAAAGCAGGTTTATGGCATGACCTTTACGCTTCTTACAAACAGTGAGGGTAAAAAGATGGGAAAAACACAGTCGGGTGCTGTGTGGCTTGACCCAAAGAAAACAACTCCGTATGATTTCTATCAGTACTGGGTAAATGTGCAGGACGCAGACGTTATTAAATGCTTAAAGCTTCTTACATTTGTTCCTATGGACGAGATTCGGAAGATGGAGCAGTGGGAAGGCAAGGAGCTCAACGAAGCAAAGAAAATACTTGCTTATGAGGTTACAAAGCTTGTACACGGTGAGGAAGAAGCAGAAAAAGCAAAGAAAACGGCTGAGGAAGTATTTGCAAAGGGCGGAATTTCAGCTGATATGCCAACAACTGTTATTCCTGATGTTGTTGGAATGGGTGTATTGGATATGCTTGTAAAGACCGGACTTTTACCGTCAAAGGGCGAAGCCAGACGTCTTGTTCAGCAGAATGGTCTGACAATTAATGATGAAAAATACACTGATGTAAACGGTGTTGTTACAGTAGATATGATTACCGATGAGGGTATGATTATTAAAAAGGGTAAAAAGACATTCCACCGAGTAGTTATAAAATAAAAATATTCGTATGGGATTTTTGCTGTAAAATGTATTTGAAGAAAGAGGAAAACCTTAAAATAGGCTTTCCTCTTTTTGTTAGTTATACGAATATGTTCCAAATGCCTTCTACAATCAATACAAGAAGAATAACCGGAAGTATATATGTGAAATACACTTTAGGCCATCTTGGCATTTTCAGACCGTTACCGGTATTTGCTTCATTGATATAATTATCAAATCCCCAGCCGTATTTTGTAACACAGAATAGCAGATATATAAGCGAACCTATCGGAAGAATAAGATTGCTCACAAGCGCGTCCTCTAAATCCAGTATTGTTGATTCGCCGCCAAGCGGATGAAAAGACGACCATATGTTAAATCCAAATACGCACGGAAGCGATAATACAGCAACAATAATGAGATTTATGATAACTGCTTTTTTTCGTGAAATATTAAATTTTTCCATGCAACAGCTAAGTATATTTTCAAACACAGCTATAACGGTTGATAATGAGGCAAAGGTCATAAACAGGAAGAATAATGTTCCCCAGACTCTGCCGCCTGTCATTGATGTAAATATATTCGGCAGTGTTATAAATATAAGGCTTGGACCGCTGTCCGGCTCAACACCGAATGCAAAGCATGACGGAAATATAATAAGTCCCGCTATAATAGCAACAGCGGTGTCAAGCAAAGCAATGTTGACAGATTCACCAAGCAGTGTGCGTGACTTATCAATATAGCTTCCGAAAATCATCATTGAACCCATACCCACGCTGAGCGTAAAGAAAGATTGGTTCATTGCTGTTGTTATAAGGTTAAAAAATCCTATTTCCTGTAGTTTTGAAAAATCAGGGAGCAAATAGAATTTTACTCCCTCAATACCGCCATTAAGTCTGACTGCATGAATTGCAAGTACAACGATAAGGCTTAGCAGCGCAAGCATCATAAATTTGGTGATTTTTTCAACGCCCTTCTGAAGACCGAGAGAGCAAATTCCAAATCCGAATATAACTACAATGAGCATCCAAAATGACATCGTGCCGGGTGAGGAGAGTAAATTGTTAAATACGCTTTTTACTGCATCAGGCGTTACATCAGAAAAACCGCCTGCGGCAAATTTGTAAAAATAATACATCATCCAACCGGCAACTGTAGTATAAAAAAGCATTAATATATAGTTTCCGGCTATGGCAAAATTACTGTGAATATGCCATTTTGAACCTGCCGGTTCAAGCTCCTGATAAGCCCTTGCAACACTTTTGCGGCTGGCGCGTCCTATTGAAAATTCCATTGTAAGAATAGGAATACCTACAACGGCAAGAAAAAATAAATAGAACAGTACAAAAATACCTCCGCCGTAATTTCCTACAACGTAAGGAAATCTCCAAACGTTACCAATACCTATTGCACATCCGGCAGATAGCAGAATAAAACCCAATCTTGATTTTAAGCTTTCTCTTTCCATAAAATATTCATAGCCTTTCTGCCCACAAACAGGAATAAAAAAATTTATAGCCTCACCGTGGGCAAGCGAGGTGCATAATAAATACTTGTCCATGTGTGTTTTAAATGGACAACGTAATTTTACATCATAAATCCAATATAGAGTCAAAAAGGATAATTCTGCGGAAGCGGAATTATCCTTTTTGCAGTCGTTTTATTATTTTAAAGCTTTATAATTCCTACTGCGTCAAGTATTGATGAAACCAATATTGCAACAATTAGTATAGGAGCTATATATTTAATCATGATGTCGAACATTTTCTGACGCTTAAACGCGGAGGATTGTTTTACTTCGTCATGAATAACATTTACGCCTATAATATACGCTACAAATATACAAGTGAGCAATGCACACACCGGCATAAGTACAGAATTAGTTGTAAAGTCCATTATATCAAGAATTGTCATTCCGCCGATTGTAACCTTATCCCAAAGACTGTATCCTAAAATAGGCGGTATGCCGAATAAGAATGCTCCGATACCTGCGGCGATAGTTGTTTTATTTCTGCTCCATCCGAACTTATCGCACAGAGATGAAACTATAGCTTCCATTACTGAAACCGATGAGGTCAGTGCAGCGAAAAGTACAAGAAGGAAGAATATTGAGCCGATAACGGTTGACATACCCATGCTCTCAAATACTTTTGGCAGAGTTATAAACATAAGACCGGGACCTTTTCCTAAAGCTGCCTGATCTCCGCCTGAAAAGGCGAATACTGCCGGAACAATCATCAATCCGGCAAGGATAGCGATGCCTGTATCAAAAATCTCAATTCTGCTGACATTTTTTTCAAGATTACTTTCTTTTGGCAGATATGAACCGTAAGCAACCATGATACCCATAGCAAGAGAAAGAGAATAGAACATCTGACCCAATGCCGCAAGAATTCCCTGAATAGAGAAATTAGAGAAGTCAGGCACAAACAGATACTTTATACCCTTCATAGCTCCCGGAAGAGTAATGGAATATACAGCCACAATGATCGCCAAAAGTATAAGTATAGGCATAAGTATTGTGCTGAACTTTTCGACCCCTTTTTGAACACCCCTGAGGATTACGACAGTTGTTGCGGCAGTAAACAAAAACTGGAACAATATCATCGTAAGCGGGGAAGCGAGCATACCTTCAAAGAAGCCGTCTGATGCGGCAGCAGTGTGCTGACCTGTCAGAAAAGTAACGGCATATTTGATAACCCAGCCGCCGATTACATTATAATACGGAAGAATAATAATCGGAACAAGAGTTGCAATGACACCGATAAATGACCATTTTTTGCTAAGCTCACCGAAAGCGCAAAGAGCACTTTTACCTGTTTTTCGTCCAATTGCATTTTCGGCAATCATAAGACTGTAACCAAATGTAATAACTAAGATGATATAAAACAGCAGAAATATTCCGCCGCCGTATTTTGCTGTCAAATATGGAAATCGCCATATATTTCCAAGACCGACAGCCGAACCTGCTGCGGCAAGAACAAAGCCTAAGCCGCTTGAAAAAGTGTTTCTGTTTTTCATAAAAAATACCGTCCTTTATATTAATATAATAATGTTAGTATAACCTAAATCCGAATAAAAGTAAATAACTTTTTCGCAAAAAAGATAAAAAAACAAAACATATAAACAAAATTTTCAATATATAAATCAGAAATCTTAAATTTGCTTATCCTGTGAACATTTTTTGCAATATAAACAAGATTTATATAAATTCCCGGTCAGAAAAGTTATCTGATCGGGAATTAGCAAGCTTATTTTGTTATAATAACTGTTCGTGTATCACCGTCCCACTCAACATAGCAGTCGAGATGCTCAGCAATAAAACGTAAGGGAACCATTGTTCTGCCATTTATAATTCTTGAAGGGCTTTCAAGATAATATTCTTCATCATTGACATACGCATAGTCGCAGTTAATTGGTATAGTCAGTATATTACCGTCCTTTTCAATAACCGCCTGATAATTATCATGATCCCATTCTACTGCTGCGCCTAATGTTTCCGCAATTCCTCTTACGGGAACAAAGGTGTAGCCGTCATCAAGGATAAGCGGATACTGATCTGCAAATGCAATAAGCTTATCATTTACACGGACTTTTGCGCCAATATATTCTATATCATTATGATAATACCGAAGAACGTGCTCAACATATTCGGCGTCACCGTATGTTTTATACGGCCAGTTTGTAGCATATGTAGCTGCATTTTTCCGTTCCTCAAGCCATGCGTCGCCGTCTGTTGCTTCAAGAATTCTGTCAAGAACAGTTTGCCCGAAATTGTATGATTGGATCATTTTAACATAATCACAGTCATATTTTATGAGCGACTGAGAAATCAGATATGCTGCGAACGGAATACTCTTTTCGGGATCAAGTCTGTCCTGAAGCGTCCATGGCGTGCCTGTTGTATCAAGACCGAACTGCGCAAATTGCTTTTCAAGTGTATATTCAATCTGCATAATTCCCCAAGCCGGATATTCTGTTCCGTCCTCGCGGTAGCTCCAGTTTATACCCGAGGATTCCTGCATACATATCGCGGCAAGCAGGTTAGGGTCAACACCGTATTGATCGCCTGCCTTTTTAAACAAATCATTGTATTGCTTGACAGCCTTTCCAAGCGCTGTCGTGCCTATGGGGAAGCGATCAAGACTTGTGCCTTTATGGTCGGGTATTGCACCGGACGCAAAGGCTGTAACGGACGATATTATTACTGCTGATGTTACCAGCAGTCCGATTATTTTTTTCATTGGATAAGTCCTCCTTATTATAATTTTTCTTTAGCTTGTATGCTGACTCATCTTCTTGTGGTATTGATATAATTATATCTATAATGCATTGATGTGTCAATGTATTATACTGCCAATGAATAAATTTCCTGAAAAGGATACATAATATAGATAGTTTAAAAGGAGGAATAAGTCATGAAAAGATACGTTGAAATTATTGATGTTTTCGCAAGAGAAATTATGGATTCAAGAGGTAATCCGACAGTAGAGGTGGAGGTTCACACAGAATGCGGAGTAGGGCGCGCCAGTGTGCCTTCCGGAGCGTCAACGGGAATTTTTGAAGCGGTTGAGCTTAGGGACAATGATAGAAAACGATATAATGGTAAGGGTGTAAAAAATGCGGTAGAAAATGTAAATGATATTATCGCCGATGAAATCATAGGCATGAATGTACTTGATCAGCGTGAGATAGATACAAAAATGTGCACACTTGACGGTACCGAAAATAAATCCAAGCTTGGTGCAAACGCAATACTGGGAGTGTCGCTTGCGGCGGCTCATGCGGCGGCAGAAAGCTTAAATATGCCTCTTTACCGCTATATTGGCGGCGTGAACGGACACCGTATGCCGGTACCTATGATGAATATACTAAACGGAGGAGCACACGCAAACAATAATGTAGATATTCAGGAATTTATGATTATGCCCTTTGGAGCAAAATCATTCAGACAGGGACTGAGATGGTGCAGCGAGGTTTTTTATTCTTTAAAAAAGCTTTTGGCACAAAGCGGCAATACAACAGCCGTGGGCGATGAAGGCGGATTTGCGCCGAATCTTTCGGCTGATGAAGAAGCCTTGGATATTATCGTGGAAGCAATTAAAGCCGCCGGGTATAAACCGGGCGAGGATTTTAAAATAGCGATTGATGCGGCTTCCTCGGAGTGGAAGGAGAAGAACGATATATACAAGCTGCCTAAATCCGGAATACAGAAGACATCCGCGGAGCTTGTGGATTATTGGGAAAATCTGATTGACAGATATCCTATATTTTCAATAGAGGATGGTCTTGCCGAGGAGGATTGGGACGGATGGCAGAGAATGACTGAACGGATAGGCAATAAAGTACAGCTCGTCGGTGATGATTTGTTTGTTACCAATCCAAAAAGATTGGCAGAGGGAATATCTAAAGGGGTAGGCAATTCTATTCTGATAAAGGTAAATCAGATTGGAACGCTTACTGAAACGCTGGATGCTATAGAAATGGCGCATAAGGCGGGATACAGCGCAGTTATTTCACACAGAAGCGGTGAAACAGAGGATACAACTATAGCGGACATAGCTGTTGCGGTAAATGCAGGACAGATAAAAACAGGAGCGCCAAGCAGAACAGACCGTGTGGCAAAATATAATCAGCTTCTGAGGATTGAAGAGGATTTGTACTATGTCAGCCGGTATGGAAAATAAATAGTACAGATTACGGCGAAAGACTTCGAAAAATTCTCAAAACACTATATTGCGGTTTCAGGTATGAAATAAATTTAATTCGCATTGTCGGGGCGATTTATATACAGTCTGAAAGGTTTTCCGTTTGGGAAAACCTTTTTTTTGTATATATTCCTCGCTGAATATAATAGATATCATGCTTAAATATGCAGTAAATAATAAATTTATTTTACAAAAATAATATTACTCTTGCTATTTTAGTCAAATTTTATTATAATAAAATTGTATAATTATAATTATGAATGGAGATTTTCATATGCAAGAAGGAAAGAATATCCTGTTGTCATTGATGCAGCTTAATATAGGCGGAGCCGAGACGCACGTTGTGGAGCTTGCCAAGGAGCTGAAACGAAAGGGATTTAATGTTATCGTTACATCAAACGGCGGTGTCTATGTAAAGGAGCTTGAAGAAAGCGGAATTAAGCATTACTCGGTACCGCTGCAGAATAAAAATCCTATAAATATGTTTAAGGCAATGCGGTTGCTGAAGAAGATTATTATTGAAGAAAAAATTGATATTGTGCATTCTCATGCAAGAATACCGTCATTTATTCTCGGAAAGCTTCACAAGAGAATGAAATTCCCGTTTGTTACAACGGCTCACTGGGTATTCAATACAGGCTATGGATTAAAATACATTACAGACTGGGGAGAAAAGGTAGTTGCGGTATCGGAGGATATTAAAACATATCTGATGGATAATTATAAGGTGCCGGCGGGGGACATTCGTGTTACAATAAACGGAATAGATACAGAAAAATTTTCTCCTAATACAGACGCATCTGAAATTATGCAGGAGCTTGAGATATCGCCGAATGAAAGCGTAATAACATATGTAAGCCGATTGGACGAGTCAAGAAGTCTGGTGGCAAAGCAGCTTATAGAAGCTGTACCGAGGCTTGACGCTCAGATACCTGATCTAAAAATAATACTTGTAGGCAGCGGTGATGATTTTGAAAACGTAAAAGAGATGGCAGAAAATGTCAATGCTCAGCTTGGACGCCGGGTTATAGTACTTACCGGAGCGAGGACAGATATTAACAAGCTGATTGCACCATGTGAGCTGTTTGTTGGCGTAAGCCGTGCGGCACTGGAGGCAATGGCGGCTGAAAAGCCTGTGATTATCGCGGGAAATGAAGGATATCTAGGACTTTTTGACAGAACTAAGCTGCAGGTGGGAATAGATACGAATTTCTGCTGCAGAGGTTGTGAGGAATCATCCGCGGCATTGCTTGAACGGGATATATTAAGATTTTTTGCAATGAGCGTCGAAGAAAGGAATGAGCTTGGCGAATACGGCAGAAATCTTATAAAACGCGAATATTCTGTTTCACGCATGGCTGACGACAGTATAAAGGTATATGATTGGGTGATTGAAAAACATGATGAAATATTGATTTCAGGATATTACGGCTTCAAAAACAGCGGTGACGACGCACTGCTTATGTCAATAATTCAGGATTTGCAAAAGCATAAGGAAAGCCCGAATATAGTTGTTTTAAGTGCAAATCCTAAGGAAACAAACCGTATATACAGAGTTAAGGCTATAAACCGTTTAAATCCGTTTGCAATTTGGCGGCATATGAAAAAGGCGGATATGCTTATATCGGGTGGAGGAACGCTTATTCAGGATACTACAAGCACTAAATCGCTATGGTATTATCTTGCCGTTATTTCGCTTGCAAAGAAGCATAAGCTGAAAGTAATGCTTTACTCAAATGGTATAGGCCCGCTTAATAAGGAAAAAAACAAAGTGCGGACGCGTAAAACCATAAATAATGTTGATTTGATAACTTTGCGTGATGATAAATCGCTTGAAATATTAAAGCAAATAGGAGTAACTAAGCCAAAGACGATTGTTACGGCAGATCCGGCATTAAATCTTGACAGTGTGGACAAGGAACGAGGACTTGAAATACTGAAGAAAGCCGGAGTTCCGGTTGACAAATCATTGTTGGGGATTTCAGTCAGAAAATGGCGCGATGTGGGAGCCGATTTTGAAGATGCTGTGGCAAGGGCTTGTGATTACGCAGTTGAAAAATACGGCTTATATCCTGTGTTTTTACCTATGCAGGCAAGCAAGGATCTTGCAATATCGCAGTCAATCATGCGCAAAATGAAGTACAAGTCATCAATTATGGACAGCAATCAGGCGGTAACAGATATGCTGGCCGTGGTTAAATGCATGAATATGTGCATAGGAATGCGTCTGCATATGTTAATTTATTCGGCTATAAACGCAGTTCCGCTTGTTGGACTTGTATATGACCCGAAGATAAGCAGCTTTATGGAATACACTCATCAGAATCTGCATGTGAACGTTGACGGCATAACAGCTGATAAGATAAGCAGCATGATAGATAAATGTATAGTTGAATACGACGAAATCAGAGATGATTTAATTGATAATTATAAGCTGTTAAAAGAAAAAGCAATTGAAAACGGGCGACTGGCAATAGAGCTGTATGAAAAAGGAAGTGTTGAGCTTGAGTAAATTTAAAAATAAAATGCTTCTTACAGCCGGATTTATGGCTATAGTAACCTTAGCGGCGAAGGCTTTGGGGCTGGTACGCAATTCCTTTTTAACAGCGTATTTCGGCTCAGGAATGGAGTCGGACGCATTCCTGACAGCGTCTACGCTGCCTACAATATTGTTTGATGTGGTGATAGGCGGAGTAATTTCAGCATCGTTTATACCCGTGTTTAACGATATAATGTCAAAACGCGGAAAAAATGAAGCGATGAAATTTGTCAATAAGTTTGTAACGCTTATATTATGCATATCAGTATTGATAATGACTGTGGGAATAATTTTCCGGGGACCGCTTGTTGCAATACAGGTGCCTAATTATACACCTGAAAAGCAAGCCTTAACGGCGGAGCTTACCGCAATAATGTTCCCTATGATAATTTTTACGGGACTTGCCTTTTCGTTTGTCGGACTTTTGCAGTCGTTCGGGGAATATAAAATTCCGGCCATGATAAGTCTTGTTTCAAACGCGGCTATTATACTTTATTATATTTTTTTCGGCAAGAAATTTGGGGTTTACGGATTGTCGATAACAATGGTAATAGCATGGAGTCTGCAATTCCTGATACAGATTCCGTGGATAAGAAAATTTGGTGTAAGGTTCAGATTTGATTTTAGATTTAAGGACAGCGGTATTAAACAAACGCTTTTGCTTGCAGGTCCGATGCTTATATCAACTTGGGTTCAGCCGCTGTATAGTCTGGTAAATCAGCGCTTTGCGTCAAATATAGACTCGGCTGTTACTTATATTCAGCAGTCAAATCAGCTTTATATAATGGTTGTGGGCGTTTTCAGCTTCATTGTAACGAATCTGATTTTTCCAAAGCTTGCACAGGCGGTTGCCGGAAATAATATGGCGGAGGCAAAGCGGCTGACTGTAAGCTCGATAAGAGCGATTGTACTTATTATAGCGCCGCTTATGGCGGGATTTATGATTCTTTCAAAGCCTGTTTCCGATATTATTTACGGATATGGCAAAATGGATGAAGCCGGAGTTGAAGCAATAAGCGTGCTGCTTAAATATTATTCGGTGGGTATGCTTGGACTGGGACTTAATGAAATACTTTCAAAAGCGTTTTTTTCACTTCAGGACAGCAAAACGCCGATGCGCAATTCTGTTGTAAGTATGGTTGTAAATATTGTGCTTGCATATATATTTTATAATTTCATGTCAACAAACGGACTTGCGCTTGCAGCGGCCTGTGGCTCAATAGTCAATGCGGCGCTTAACTGGTTCTGCATGGTTCGTAAATATCCCGATATGATAAGGAAGAATGATATTAAAAATATGTTGTTTTCGGTTCTGGCTGCCGCGCTAATGGGCGTTGTGGTTTATATAGTTTATATATCAATAAGCGGACGCTTTGATTCATTGCTCGGAAATATTATTGTGTGCGCTGTGTGCGGCGCCATAGGAGTGATAGCTTATGCTGTAACAGCGTATATTTTCGGAATTGATGAGGTCAGAATGATAATAAAGAAGAAGGAGTGAGTACATGAATAGTTTAATACTTACCGCATTAATGACATTTTTTCGCGGATTTGGAAATTTGTTTAAAAAGAGCGGAATATATTCTCTGCTTATGAAAATTTATAACGGTGTTTCAGATTCGTGGAAAAAAAGCTGCATAATGAATAAGCTGAGAAAAAATGAACGCGACATGGTTTCGGCAAGCACTGTGGCTAAGCTTTTCAGGAGTCCGTTTACATTTTTGAATTTTTTGCGGAGCAAAATAAGTAATTTTATAGAAACAAATATAAAAAACAGCTTTATCTGTGCGTGGTCAAGATTATATATACAGAATTTTATGGCAGTTAATACTAAATTTTTTGGAATAATGCTGCTTTCGGCATCGGTTGCGTATACGGCGGTGAAATTTGTAAGAAGTGGTTCATTTTCAAAAATAGTATTAATTGCGGCTGTGTTTGGCGCAATTTTAGCGCTTATGAATTATAACCTTATGGGATTTTTAAATCCCAGCCGAGTTGTTAAATTTATAAAGACTGCTGCGGGATTTAAAAATCTTGATTTTGAATTTTATGATGAAAACAGAATAAAAGGTGCGGGCAGACTTGTTATAGCTGTAGCGGCAGGCTTTTTGACGGGGACGGTTATGAGTGTAAGTCCACTTTATGGGGCTGCTGTGCCGTTTGCACTGTTTGGAATGATGCTTGTGATGTACGCGCCGATAACGGGTGTGTTTATATCAATGTTTACGGCGCCGTTTCTGCCGACTATGATACTTGCCGGAATATGCATATGGACAATGCTTTCGCTTGTTATAAAATCCATTTCAACTAAAAGCTTTAAATGGAGATTTGATGGAGTGGGTCTTAGCATAATGCTGCTGCTGTCAATATTGTTTATTACATCGGTGTTCTCCTTTGCAAGAATGGGAAGTCTTAAAGTATGGGCAATGTATTTTGTATTTTTGAATTACTATTTTGTAATTATAAATACTATCGAAACAAAGGAACAGCTATATGCCTTGCTGAAGGTATTTGTAATTTCAGGAGCATTTGTAGCGCTTTACGGAATTATGCAGTATTTATTCGGTTGGACAACCTCGAACGCATGGATAGATGAGCAAATGTTTGAGGATTCTACAATGCGTGTGTATTCTACACTCGGAAATCCGAATGTGTTGGGAGAATATTTGCTGTTGGTATTGCCGGTAGCTGCGGTGTATATGTTAAAATACAAATTAAAGGAATTACCAAAGTACACATACGCGGCAATGTTTTTGGTGCTTGCGCTGTGCCTTGTGCTTACGCAGTCAAGAGGCTGTTGGATTGGATTTATTATAAGCGTATTTATTTTTGTAACATTTTATGAAGGTAAATTATGGGGGCTTATTCCTGTGGTGCTGTGTATACTGCCGTTTGTGCTGCCTCAGACCATTATTGACAGAATATTAAGTATAGGTAATATGAACGATTCCTCAACATCATACCGTGTGTATATCTGGATGGGAACGCTTGGACTGCTGCGGTATTTCTGGATAGGCGGTATAGGAATGGGAGAGATGGCATTTGCAAAGGTTTATCCGTTTTTCTCGTATAATGCTATTATCGCACCGCATTCACATAATACATTTTTGCAGCTTACCGTTGAAGCGGGTATCGGCGCGCTGATAGTGTTCCTTGCAATGAATATTATATTTGCGAAAAAGATGTCTGATACCTATAGGTTAGGTGAGAAGAAAAGTTTAGATTCGGCAATGTCACTTGCATTGACGAGCGGAATAATAGGATTTCTGGCACAAAGTATGTTTGACTATACTTTCTATAACTACAGAGTTATGGCGGTAATGTTCATGGTATTGGCAGTCGGTATGGCGCTGCACCATATAAAGAAGGAGGAGATAGCTTGAAAACGAAGATAATTGAGGTGTCCTCTGATACTAATATAGGCGGTGCAGGAAAATGCTTGCTTGCGTTGCTTGAAAATTTTGATTACAATAAATTTGAGGTTAAGGCTGTACTTCCGAAAAACAGCTTGTTAAAGCCTCATATAGACGCAATGGGGATACCCGTGATTGAAGTAGATGGAATTGCGGACAAATCATTGGACTGGAGCGCTGTCGGAGCTTTAAAACGCATATTTAAGGAAGAAAAGCCTGATTTGGTGCATACTCATGCAAGTATGTCCGCAAGAATTGCAGCGAAGCTCGCCGGAGCGAAAATTGTATATACACGTCATAGTGTTTTTCCGCCGTCAAAAAGGATTTCTCGGGGAATAGGGAAAATCATAAACGGAGCTGTGAATAATTTTCTGTCTAATAGGATTATTGCAGTAGCTGAAGCGGCAAAGGACAATCTTACCGACACCGGTGTCAGCGACAAGAAAATCACTGTTATTCTCAACGGAGTAGAGGGACTAAAACCTGTTTCGGATGCGGAAAAGGCAGAGATTAAAAAAAGATTTGGTTTGCTTGACGGAGAAAAAGCGGTTTCAATTGTGGCGCGTCTGGAAGATATAAAGGGGCATGATTACTTTATTGAAGCGGCGGATGAGCTTCTGAAAAAAGGAATAAAGGCGAAGTTCTTCATTGCCGGAACAGGCTCATATGAGGAGCATCTCAAGGAAAAGGTAAAAGCAATCGGACGCGGCGATAATATAATCTTTACAGGATTTATATCCGATGTTGACAAGCTTATGAATATAACCGATGTTCAGGCTAATGCTTCATTCGGAACAGAGGCTACAAGTCTTGCTTTGCTTGAGGGCATGAGTCTGGGAATACCGGCGGTTGTATCGGATTTTGGCGGTAATCCGGGAGTTATAAAATCAGGTAAAAACGGATTTATAGTTCCTAAACAAAATGCTCACGCGCTTGCGGAAGGCATAGAAAAGCTGCTTACGGACGATGATCTGTATAAGGAGCTTTCTGACGGCTCAAAAAAAATATTCAGCGAAACCTTTACTGCAAAGGCAATGACAAGAAATACAGAAAATTTATATCTGGACACGATAAAGGGAGGTAAATAAACATGGCAGAAAAAAAAGTAAAATTCACTGTGATTGACGCGCTTATTATAGTGGTTTTAATTGCGGCTGTTGCTATAGGTGCACTAAAGCTTGCACCGTCATTATTTGATAAAACAGAAAAGGATAAGGTACAGTTTACGGTACTTATAACAGGAAAAGATCAGGAGTTTGTTGACGCAATGAATATAGGTGACAGAGTCACCTTAAGTCTTACGGAGAAGGACGGCGGGGAAATTACTGATATAAAAACTGAGGTTGCTGAAATGATGGTTTTTGACAGTATTGACGGTTCCTATAAAATCCAGCATATTGACGATAAAAAGGATATTTATTTAACTGTTGAGGCTGATGTAGCTGTAAATGACTTGGCTATAAAAGCAGGTGATATAGTGATAAGAGTAGGCGAGCAGATTCCGGTAAGAGGTAAGGGATATGCAACAAATGGATTTATAATAGAAGTTAATGAGGAATAGGAGGCGAATGATATGATACTGGATAAAAACGGAAAAATAGGCGGAAAGGTTAGTATTATTGATATAGGCATAATTTTTGTTGTTTTGATTGTGATTGTCGGTATTTTTGTGAGATTTGGAAACAGTATGACAACGGCTGTGCAGTCAAATGAAAAATTTGAATTTGTTGTTAAAGTAACAGGTGTGCGTGAGTACACGATTGATGCTCTGAATAAAAAAGGAAAAATAACCGATAGAAAGAGCGAGATGGATTTGGGAGAGATTAAAAACGTTGAAATTGTTCCTACGGAGTTTCAGTCGACTACTGCTTCGGGAGAAATTATTTGGACAGATTTGCCTGACAGATATACTTGTTTTGTTACCATAGTTGCTACAGGAAAAGAATCTGCGGACAGTTATATTATGGATGATACGTCAGAGCTTTCGGTAGGAAGAACAATTGATATTAATTCAAAATATGTAAAAACCACCGGCGAGATTATGAGCGTTAAGGTGGCTGAATAAAATAACTTTTTAAGAGTATGTCGAATGGACATACTCTTTTTTTATATTTGCAGAATATAGTAAAAAGTAGTAACATATTAATAAAATGTATTAAGGAGATACGAAATGATAAGCTGCGTTGTTTGATTTGGAGCAGGCACATAGTATCAGGCTATAGTTTAGCACTTTATGCGTCCGCAGATAAAGCGTGAATTTTCTGCTGTTGCTTGCGGACAGAAAGGCGGTGGAATTAATTATGAATAAAAAAATGCAGGATATTCTTAAAAGCTTTGACCAAAAACAGCTTAGAGAAATAAATTCATTTTTAAATTCAGCACAGGGAAACAGATTAAAAAATCAGCTTACAAAAGCCGATAAAGAAAAATTGATGCGTGAATTTTCAAGAATGGATACAAATGAAATAAAGAAAACAATTTCAAATATGTCGGATAGAGATTTAAGAAATATTATTAATAAATTATAAGGCGGTGAAATAAATGTCGGACGCAATGGATACTCTGAAAAATATTCTCGGCGATGACGCAGAGGATAAAATTAGGAATGTAATGAGCTCGTTTTCTTCGGGAGATGAAGCGAATGATAACAGTGCTGATTATCTTTTGGAGATGCGTGATATTGTGGATAGACTAAGCAGGAGCAATAGTGATCCCCGTTCAAATCTATTACTTTCATTAAAACCGTATATGAGAGATGACAGGAAAAAATCAATTGATTCTGCGGTGAAACTTTTAAATCTGACAAAGCTTTCTAAGCTATTTAAAATGTAATACAAGGAGAGTGGAAATATGTATCGCAGTTACAGCGTCAATAATATGCCTACACCCATGAAATATGAACAGGAAGAAATAGCCGAGCCGGTAAAAAAAATGAATGTTCAAACAAAAAAAGAAGAAAAAGAGTCCGGATTAATGGATAATATACAGACAGATGATATAATTTTACTTGCGGTGGTGCTGGTGCTGTTGATAGACGGCTGCGATGATAAGCTTTTGCTGGCTGCATTGGGTTTTATTTTTATTTCTGAATTTTTATGATAAAAGCATTAATTTTTTTTCCTTAGTATATTTTTACATTTTATTGAAAAAATATATATATATAGAATTAAGGAGGAAAAATAATGGATTTTAAAACAAGTGAAACACGTAAAAATCTTATGAGGGCGTTTGCGGGCGAAAGTCAGGCAAGAAATCGTTATACCTTTGCAGCAAACGCGGCAAAATCAAAAAACTTATATGTTATAGAGGCAGTTTTTGAATTTACTGCAAACCAGGAGAAAGCTCATGCTAAGGTCTTTTTTGATTATCTGAAGGAGCTTGCCGGCAGCGAGGTCATTGTTGACGGAGGGTATCCGGTTGAGGAGTTTTCGGATATAAGAAGAGCTTTGAGGAATGCTCGCGAGAATGAAAAAAAGGAATATGACGAGGTGTATAAGTCATTCGGGGAGATTGCCGAACAAGAAGGCTTTTTGCAGATTGCAAATACATTCAGAGAAATTGCCGATATAGAGAAAATTCACAGCGAACGCTTTAATTGTTTCCTGAAGATGATGGAAAATGACACGCTGTTTGTATCCAATGTTGAAACTGGTTGGATGTGTCTAAATTGCGGTCATATTTCATATGGAAAATCTGCACCTAAAATTTGTCCTGTTTGCAGACATGATCAGGGATATTTTATACGCCTTGAGCTTGTACCGTTTGGGGGGAAGTTTGGTGCTTAATGAACCTAAATTTCTTAAATGTGTGACATGCGACACATTGGTTGAATGTTTAAATCCGCAATGCTGCGATGAATTAATGTGCTGCGGCGTTCAAATGGAATTGCTTAAGCCAAATCAGCTTATCTCGCTTGAGGAAAAGCATCTGCCGGTAGTAAAGCGCGAGGGTGATATGCTTACTGTCTGTGTGGGCAGGGTACTTCATCCTATGAGCAGTGAGCATAATATTCTCTGGGTAGAGGTAAAGAGTAAATATGCGGTGCAGAGAATTAACCTGAAAAAGGGTGACGATCCCATTGCTATTTTTCATGTGGCGGAGGAGGAGCCCGTTTTGGTATATGCATATTGTAATTTGCATGGTTTGTGGAAGGTGTCAGCATAATGTTAGGACAGGATTTAAAATTTTAATAAGCCATTTCTGATTAACATAACGGACAAAGTAATGGAGCTGTTGCCTTTAGCGCAGAACGTTCAAAGGCATTAAATGGCATGAAATCTATGCCTGTAAATATTCTCATAATAAACTAACGTTGAAATCCGCATTTTTTGCGGATTTCTTGTATTTATATGCCTTTTAACTATACATGAAACTCACCGCTCGACGTACCCTCGTACGTCTTCGGGCAAGGCAAAATGCGGAAAAACCCGCATTTTACTTCGTTTCGTGCATTCTGCATCTAAATTCATTCAGCCCCAAAAGGGGGTGTTGCTTAACGCAACACCCCCTTTTGCGTATTCCATTTTATGATATTTGACAAGTCGCTGCATTACGATAAGCCAAGGGCGGCATATAAGCCTTTGTGCGAAAAAGACATTTGAAATAGATGCGGTTATCACCTCAGTGGTGCAAAATCCGTACTTCTGTCAAGACTGATAAAATCTCATACACCTTAGCCTTAACCGGTATATGGATTGTGATATAATATCACTAAAGGTTTTATGTAAACTAAAATTAAATTTGCACAAAATGCAAAAAGTTCTCAAAAAAATTAAGATGCCATACATGACATCTTAATTTAATATTATAGCTTGTAATGTTTATTTTAAATATTCGGTGGGATTAACTGCCGTACCGTCCTTATATATTTCAAAGTGCAAATGTGGCTCTGTTACAGATTCTCCCTTGCTTTCTCCTATAATTCCGACAACATCTCCCGCGGAAACTGTATCGCCCTCATTGATATTTTCTATGCTGCTCATTCCCATATATCGTGTAGAAAATCCGTCCGAATGTTCTATTAAAATACCTTCTCCTGACGCAGTGCTGAAAATTTCTTTTACAGTACCGTCAGCCGCGGTGTGCACGCTGCATCCGACGTCGGCGGCAATATCTATTCCGTCATGTGTGCGCCAGTCTGACATTGCGGTATTAAAGATTAGTGTATCTGAAAAATTTTCGAGGATTTCTCCGCTTACGGGATATTCAAAGTCATTTGAATCTGCCGATACGATTACTGCGGTTTCTTCTGTATCAGGATTATTGACCGCGTATTCGGCAGGCGCTTCGATATCTTCTGTAATTTTAGAAACCGGCTGAGTTTCAGACTGGGAAGAAAAATTGCTTTCTGTATTTTCTGCGATGTCTGTTTGATTTTCAGCTAATGATTGTGCGGTTTGGATTTCAGCATCATATTCTTCGTGAGTTATTGTTTCGCTTGCGGGAACAGTATTGTGGTCTATAGCGGAATCGGTGCGTGAATTAATGCTTCCGGAAAAAGCGGAGTCATTTTCGTTCAGCTGCTGACTTATATCTGTTTTGCCTTTTTCATATCTTTCTGTAAAATATCCTGCAAGACCAATCACCAATACACAGCAGCATAGTGCTATGTAAAAGCCCGGCAGCTTTCTTAAATCTTTTTTTGGGTTTTGATTATTATTCATATTTTCAAATCCTTTCTTGTTGTAGTATTTAGTATTCTTACCTGAATTTTCTTAAATATACCGTTTTTTTTAATTATTGTAATGATTAGTATAAAAAAGACGTCGCACATATGGCTAAGACCTTGAAAAATGGGCATTACTACAGCTCGACAGACTTAAAAAAACGGACATATTAAGGGGGATTGTATTTAAGGCATTTGACGACGTAACTGAGGAAAAGCAGTTTACAAAGGAATTTTTGATTGGCTCTATTATCGGCAGCAAGGGGAGAATTGAAAGACCTAAGGTAATTTATAACTAAAAGAATAACAACTATGTAATGTGGATCTTCATAGTGAACATTATCTATATAATATTATTACACAATCTATTGAAAAAAGGTCAATGATGAATTATAATATTCATATAAAACAATATAAATAATACCGGTAGCGGTATGAAGGCTGCGCTGTATGTTGCGGCATACGCAAACGGACGACTTGCCTCTGTCGGCGCCGAACCGATAGATAATCTTGTGACAGACAGCTATTCGGTGTCGGTATTAATGCCTAAAGGAGATGATATTATGGTAAAATCATATTTATGGGATAAAAATATGAAGCCGTTAGCTGATAATACGAAAAAAAGCTTCGGCGATACATACGGCTCGTCATTTGAAACAGATGAAGTGCAGCTTACGGATGGAATATTCAAAACCTCTCAGGAGCTTGGCAAAAATTTTGTTATGTCGCTTGATGTTGACAGACTTCTTGCACCTGTGGCATATTCAGCCGGCGCAATAACCGACCAATCAAAGTATTACGGAGGCTGGGAGGCATATAACTACAGAGGCTATAAGGGAAAGGGCATATCAGGTCATTCGCTTGGACATTGGATGAGTGCGGCTGCGGATATGTACGCTGTAACAGGTGAAGAAGCGGTAAAGAATAAGCTTGACTATGCTGTGGATAAGCTTGAGGAATATCAGAAGCTTAACGGCGGAGGATATATCGGCGGTTTTGAAAAAACAGGCTTTGAAAATGCTTTATCGGGAACGCTGAATGTAAGCGCATTTGATCTAAACGGTTATTGGGTACCGTGGTATTCACTGCATAAAATTTATCAGGGACTCATTGACGCATATGAGCTTGCCGGCAATGAAAAAGCATTAACGGTTGTCTGCGGTTTTGCTGATTGGGCAATAGATGTAACTAAAGATATGACTGATGAAAAATTCAATCTGATGCTTAATTGTGAATACGGCGGAATGAATGAGGTTATGGCAGAGCTTTACAATATAACAGGCGAAAAGAAATATCTTGATTTAGCAGTACGTTTTTCTCAGCCTGCGATTCTCAATCCGCTTTCAGAGGGAAAGGATGAGCTTCAGGGAAAGCACGCAAACACTCAGATACCGAAGGTTATCGGCGCGGCTGCGATTTATGAAGAAAATGAGGAAAAAACTGATTATCGGACTGCAGCAGAATTTTTCTATGATACTGTTGTAAATCATCGTTCATATTGTATTGGCGGAAATTCAAATTATGAACATTTCGGAACAATGGCAGAAGAGGTTCTTGGTACGCAGACCTGTGAAACCTGCAATACATATAATATGATGAAGCTGACGGAGCATCTTTATGCATGGGAGCATAAGGCTGAGTATATGGACTATTATGAAAAAGCACTCTTTAATCATATATTAGCCTCACAGGATCCTGACAGTGGCATGAAAACGTACTTTATGGCAACAAAACAGGGGCATTTTAAGGTATATTCAACCAAAGAAGATTCATTTTGGTGCTGTGTGGGAAGCGGTATGGAAAATCCGGGAAGATATACAAGAAATATATATTATAAGGATAAGAATGATTTTTATGTAAATCAATTTATATCATCAACAGTTGACTGGAACGAAAAAGGACTTAAAATTTCGCAGACAACAAACTATCCGTATGAGGAAACAACAGTCATAAAAATAGAAGAGGGCAGTGCGGACGCGGCGGTAAAAATCAGAATACCGTCATGGATTGACAGTGCGGCAACAATTAAGATAAACAGTGAAGAAGCAATACTTTCTGAGGAACCGGGCTATTATACAATAGAAAGAAAATGGAATACGGGCGATACAATAACTGTAACACTGCCAATGGGACTTCATACCTATACTGCGCGTGATGACGGCAATAAGGTTGCATTCATGTATGGACCTGTAGTTCTCGCCGGCGCTCTGGGAACAGAGGACTTCCCTGCAAGCGATATTGTCAGCGACCATACTTCGCTTGATAAGCAGACATCAATAGCTGTGCCGGATATCGTAGTTGACGACAAGTCGCCGGAAAGCTTTATAAATCCGACAGATTTATCAAAGCTGCAATTTGAGATGACATCGGGAGAAAATAAAATTACGCTTATTCCGTATTTTGATTTGCATCATCAGCGTTATTCTCTTTACTGGATGCTTTACGGTGCGGATGAGGAGATTGAAAAGGATGAATTCACAATCGCTTTAGATGCTGCTACTATAGATACAGTAAGACCTAACGAGCAGCAGCCGGAGGTGGACCATGCAATGCAGAAGAATAATTCGTATTCGGGTTATTTTGACACGGCACAAAAGGGCTGGAGAGATGCGAGAGGTGCAGACGGATATTTCAGTTATGAGATGGCTGTTGACAATACAAAGGAAAAGAATTATATTATGGCTCTTTACTGGGGAAGTGACGGATCTTTTACTGCTGACGGTGTGAGCTATACACGAGAATTTGAAATTCTTGTTGACGATACTGTAATCGGAACACAGACACTTAATAGCAATTCTGCCGGAAATTTAATTTATACATATTACGAAATTCCTCAGAAGCTTATAAACAATAAGGTGAGGGTAAAGTTCAAGCCGACCGGTGCGGCTAAAGCGGCAGGAGGTGTGTTCGAGGTAAGAACAATGACAGAAAAGGTGGAAAAAAAGTGACAATTATGTATCTGAATGCTGAATAAGACAGTTTAATTTGGGGATTGCTTTACTTTCTGTTTGATGATATAATAATATTTATAAACTGTAAATATATTACACTGTAAAGGACGGATTAGTATGAAAGATGCTTTGAAACGAATTTTTGCGGCGGCTGTCGCGGCGGCTGTGATACCGGTATCCGGTGTTATGCCGTATATTTCTGCTTCGGCAGCGTCGGGGACTCTTGTAAGACTTGACCCTTCGGATGCTTCACCCTTTAATAACGGTGAATTTCAAGGGTGGGGAACATCGCTTTGCTGGTGGGCAAACAGACTTGGTTACAGTGAAAAGCTTACACAGCAGGCGGCAGACGCATTCTTTTCGGAGGAAGGTCTTGGATTAGATGTTGCACGATATAACCTTGGTGGCGGTGACGATCCGGCACATAACCATGTTACGCGTTCGGACTCTAAGGTGCCCGGATATGCGACCGGCTTTGACGAGGGAGGAAATATTGTTTACGACTGGACGGTCGACGAAAATCAACGTAATATTGCAAAGGCGGCGCTTAAAGCAAATCCTGATTTATACTTTGAGGGATTTTCAAATTCACCCCCCTATTTTATGACAAATTCAGGTTGTTCATCAGGCGCGACAAATGCCGGAGATGACAATCTGAAGTCAGATCAGTATGATAACTTTGGTAAGTTTATTGCGGAAGCAACAAAGCATTTTAAAGAGGAATTTGGCATAACTTTTGAGAGTTATTCGCCGATGAATGAGCCGGATACTACTTATTGGGGAGCAATGAGTCCTAAGCAGGAGGGTTGTCACTTCTCACCCGGTACAACGCAGTCGAATACTATAATCGCAACGAGAAAAGCGCTTGACGCGGCAGGTCTTACGGATGTACTTGTTGCCGGTATGGATGAAACCGATATAAACAAATCAGTAACCAACTATGCTCAGCTTACTGACGAGGCCAAAACAGCTCTCGGCAGAATAGATACTCATACATACAGCGGTTCAAACCGCGCCGGACTTAAAGCGACAGCTATAGCTGCAAACAAGGATTTGTGGATGAGTGAAGTAGACGGCGGTTGGGACGGCTTCGGTCTTGCGCAGAGAATTATCCTTGATATGAACGGTATGCAGCCTGCCGCATGGGTTATGTGGGATATTATTGACAAGCATAAGGATTCACAGTTTACAGC
>JALEPO010000033.1 GCA_022768695.1 Clostridia bacterium | reverse complement strand
TTGATATATATCCATTCTGGAATGACAAAGCAATACTTGAGATAGAGCTTAGCGATGAAAAGGCTGATGTAAGCTTTCCTGATTTTATTAAAGTTATAAAGGAAGTTACAGATGATGATAATTATAAAAATGCATCTTTGGCTAATATATAAAAGGAGAAATGCAAATTATGAAGTCATCAACTAAAAATTTATGTGTGCTTGCAATGGGAATTGCTCTTTATGTTGTTCTTTCGTTATGTATTCAGGTTCCCTGTATTTGAGAATTACTATCTTTGTTTGGGTTATGTTGGTATGGCAGTATATTGCTATTCGTTTGGTCCACTCAAAGGACATTAGTGGGATTCTTGGGCATTATTGATCGGATACCGTAAACCGAAGAAATACTGCGATTCATTCCGTTTTTTTGAAGCTTTTTTCTGTCTATTTTTGCTGGGAGGACTCAATACACACAGTTTTACCGTCAGGCACAGCGCCGTATTTTGTAACGTCGTACTTTTTCATAATATATTCTCCTTATTTACTCGTTAATTCCGTATGGAACAGGCTCCGAGTATTTATTTGCAATATTTCCCGTTGTAACAAGCCTAATTTCATTTTTGCCATTTTTTAGATATTTCCCGATATTAAACTCGTGATTAAAAAAGCTTACGCCTGCAAATTTTTCGTTTACATAGCATTCTGCCATTTCCTCGCAAGAAGCTTTAAAATATTCATTCTCTGCATTATCGGTTTTAGTATATTCTGCAATATATGTTTTTGAAAAATCTTTTTCCTCTGTCATTTTAAAATTCAGCTTGCCGATATTTACGCGTTTTTCTTTAGGCTTGTATTCGCCGTTGTTTTCGTCAAATAAAATCAAAATGCTCTCATACCGTTTAAGCGATAAATCTATGCAGATACCAAAATCGCTTTTGCAAAATTCCGTTCCGTAATATTCGCCATTCCATAAATCCATCATAACAGGCGTTCCTTTTGCGTTCATTTCTATCCTTGTATTTATATCGCTGTTGCCCTCGTTTACCGCAAAATACATATGAACGCCACGCTTTATTATATGACTTATCCGCAAATCCTTTGTGGGTACGGCAGTACGAAAATCGTGATTTTCTATTTCCTTTACACTATTTATCTTTTTTACGTCAATATCCGTTTCACCAATAACATATTCGTATTCATAGCCGCCGATACACAAGCGATTATTTTTAACTTCGGCTTTATCCATAAGCGAATACGGCAGATAATTAAACTCCGTCTGCGTCTGATAAAAACCTTTTGCAATTTCAGGCTTCATATCGCCGCTTTTGCATAAAATCGCCGTCTTTGCGCAATTTACCGAGTCTGTCATTATGTATGATACTCTTTTGATATAATCGGAAAACAGCCTGTAATTTTTCCACCAAATATTGTTCGGACCAACATCAGGCGGTCTTTCGTCCTTACGCTTTCCGTCAACGCTGTAATAAAAAGCATGCGGAATAAACATATTAACGCCTCTTACTCCAAGCCAGTCAATATACCATTTCATATCGGACGCCGTAAAATACCAAGGCACTCCGTTTTTGGAGCATACACCAAAGCACTCGTTTGAGTTTCTGCGCCTGTTCATATGCCTTGCTGCGTCTGAGGAGCATTTTGCCTGAACTGAATTTATGCCGTCAACTCCGCCCTTTTCAGGCGATACCAAACGAAAAACAAGGTCTTGACCGGGTATATGAAAATATCGTTCCTCGTCTATGTCGTCGCTTTCCTTCGGGTGTCCCATAAGCGCAATGTTGTGCGCCGCGCACCAATCTGACAGCTTTTTATAATAAATGCCGTTAAGCTTTTCTATTATAAGCCGCTTGTATATTTTTATTGTTTCGTTTGTCTTACCGTCAAACAAAGCTCTAAGCTCCGACAGCGTTCCGCCGTTTTCGGTTATCTCGTTTTCAAGTCCGTCCGTCCATTCAAAAAATCCGCTCGGACATCTGCCGAGAATACACGGTTCATCAGTGAAAAATCCAATTACCGTATCGCCGAAATATTCGCTCAAATGCTTATAATACTGCTCGTGCGTCAATTCAATAAACTTGTCAACCGCGGCAGGATTTAATATATTCGCCGATAGCGGCGCGTTTTCCTCGCCGTCGTCCTCACCGAAGTGTATGCCGCGTATCGTACCGCCGCATTTTTTGCTGACGATAGCATATCCGTCGTTATATTGCGCAATTACAATCCCCTCTGACAAATCCTTTGTAAGCGTAATGCCTACTGACGCAAAATCGGGATTGCTTTTTACGACCTCGCCATGTGCCGAACCAGACGGATACATCGCCTCATCGTAAAGCACTATTTTCATATTAAGCGTTTTTGCTGTTTTTACGATAAATCGGATAATTTCAAAGTATTCAGCGGATAAGTATTTGAAATTATCAGGAATACCAATTCGCGGGTGCAATACAACGCCATTCACACCCTTATCCTTGAAATCTTCAAGCTGACGCTTTAATTCCGCTTTTTCAAGCCTGTCATTCAAAAACCAAAAAGGAACAGGAGAAAACTCCCTCGGAGGATTTTGCAAATCCCTGATTATTTCATCAACACACATTACATCTCTCCCTTGTAACATCCTCAAAAATATAATCTTCACCATTCCGTGCGGAAACGGTAACATTTTTCATTTTCAAATTATCCGTAAAATATGCCTTCATTCCGTATTTGCCGACAGCGGACACATTTTCAAGCGTTATATTCTCGCAGTGCATTTCGGGCAGTCCTGAAATATATATGGCATTTCCACCGCAGGTGTCTACTTTTGCGTTGCGGAATGTAATATTTTTAATAAGCGGCGTTCCATCTGTTACAGGCTTTTTTTCTATGGAAATTGTATCTTCGCTGTAATAGCTGTCTACATAAACCCCTCCGCGAAACCACTTGCAGTCGCTAAACTCGGTATCCGTATTCACAAGTTCAACATTCTCAAACAAAACATCTTCAATTACTCCGCCGCGTCCGCGGCAAGTCTTAACACTGCCGATGCTGAAGGTGTTGTTAAACTCACAATCGCGCACTGTCACATTCCTGACTCCCCCCGACATTTCACTGCCGACTGCAACACCAAAACCGCTTTTGAAACGACAATTTTCAATAATTATATTCTCACTCGACATTGCGGAGGCTCTGCCTTCCGCGTCCTTGCCTGATTTAATTGCTATGCAGTCGTCCTGACTTGCAATAAGCGAGTTTGTAATATGTACGTTTTTGCATGAGTCTACATCAATTCCGTCACCGTTGAATATTTCCTTGTAACGATTGCCGTTCTCATCGTATTTCGTATGAATTTTCACACTATCAATTCTGACATTTTCACAGTTTATGAGGTGCAGACACCACGCCGGCGACTGTCTTATGGTTACTCCGCATATAATAATATCTGATGAATTTTGTATACACACTGCGCGTCCGCGCGCACCCTTTTTCTCTGTCATTTCTTTATGAAACAGCACTACGCCGTTTGCGTCAATAGTACCGCCGCCCTCAATGACAATGTTTTGAACTCCGTCTGCTCCGATGCCCGCATTTATCAGCGAGGAATAACACTCAGTATTCTGTCCCTCCCAACGATATGTGTGAATAGGAAAATCATCTGTACTGTCACTGCCCTTTATTGTTGCTCCGTTTTCTATAAATAAGGTTATATCACTCTTTAAAAACAGCGCTCCGCTTGTGTATATACCTTCGGGTACATATACGCAGTCACCTTTTTCGCATTTGTCAATAGCCGATTGTATTGCAGCTGTGCTAACCGTCATACCGCTTGCGTCAGCTCCGAAATCAAGAATGTTAATCATATTTGTAAAGACCTCCTTTATACCTTATGCCGAACTGAAAGCTTACAAAAGCAAGCGCAAAATCAATATATTTTTTTATAACGTCATTTTACATACAGAAGTTAACCGCAAATTTTAAGCTGACCTATAATGCGACTTTAAAAACGCGGGGAGCGCGCATCGTCCCAAAAAGTACAGCTGCGGACAGTATGGGATATACATTAAAACATGGCAATTCGGCTCAATTTATGGTATAATATAATTGAAACAAAAAAAACAAAAGGAGCCGATTACCATGTTAAGAACCAAGTCTCGTCAACTCAGTTTCTATTCATCATGATACCACAGAATTCCGAAAAATCATATACTAAAAAGAATAAATTATGCAATTTCTTTAAATTTTGTGAATAATTCACCAAAAGATAAGTATTGTTCTAACTTTGGCAGACATGCAAAGGAGCCGTAATTGCCCAAGACGTGAAGAATGTATCGGTAAATCAAAAACCGTAGGAAAAGTTCTTGATTTAGGTTTGTTTTTATACTATTTACACAACTTTATCCGCGCCGTCCAAGAATATGTCCGCCCCCTCGGGGGTGTTTATCCTTTGTTGAATGTTACGAAATATGCTTTCGCCAAAATTGTACATCTTCATTTGCCCTTTTTGTACATTTTCACTTGACATTTACATATTTAATAAGCTATTAAAGCACCGTCATTAACGCCTCAGCAGAGAAGCGTGTCCCAGCCGAAAAAAGCAATTGGCATATACCTCGGACATTTCGCTTTTAGTTATATGTTTTTATCATCGCTGTATACCATTATTTTTTGTCTGCCTGGTGATAATTTTTCAAAAGGTCCCGGTTTTGGATTTTCACTTCTTGCATTACCCATATAGTCCGTATCAAAAACAATATTTTTTCCATCAGGTGATTCATATGGTGATTCAGATATTCTCGGTATTACAAGCTCTTTTGTTTCTATTATCTCTGTACCTATCAGAAAATCAACATCCGGCACATCAATTTCAAGATATACATCTCCGTTTTCTTTTTTTACTGTCAGATTAGTTTTATAATCAGCTTTAAAAAACTCCTTCTCGCGATCAAAGCATTCAGCGCCGTTTAAATACACATTCTTATTTATATATGCCGGCTGACGAACATTCTTATACGTTTCAATATCACCCTTGCCGTTTTCCAAAACCTTTGAAATATACTCTTCCATTGATACAGTGAAGCCGTTGTACATTTCCGTGCCGAACTGCCAGTGTACATTGTCATCTTCCTCGCCGCCTATGAATATATTCTGATAATATCTGTCATCGCCGCCGTATACTACCGCCGTTCCCATAAAGTCAGTTGAATGATTAAGATGATATGGGGTTGAACGGTCTGTCACATCGTAACGTTTAATCGATCCGCAGAAAAGATTATGTATATACGCGCCTCCCTGCGCGGCATTCTTTAAATTACGTTTTGACGCAAATATGTTATTATCAACAAGATACGGCCCGTGCGTCACTTCAAACCATATATCCACGTCATTATCATAATACAAATTCTGACTCACTCTGACTCCTTGTGCCTCCCAATCAAGCCATGTTCCAAGAGTACAGTCATGAATATTGTTATGATGAATATATGTATCAATAGCCGCATGAAGCTTTATACCTGCAATTTCATAGCCAAAAAACTCGTGCTTAGTTCCTATATTATAAATATGATTACCGTAAATTTCGCTGAAGGCTCCTCCCATATGTCCCACAATCGCATTTTGACCGCAGTCATATATTGTATTGTTTCTTATTATATGAGAGCCTATAGTTTCCTTGCTCCATCCAATACGTCTGCCTGCAAACACGGTTTCGAGCTGAGTCTGATAGCCTGCCTTTCTGTGGTAACGGTTATACATATTATGTCCGGTTGATTTTTCTTTGCCTATGCAAATTGCGCTGCATCTTGCGTCATAGAAAATATTATTTTCTATAATCCACCCCTTGCTCCAATTTACAGAAAGCATTCCCATCTGTTCTGCGGTAGGCGGCGACCATTGCGTTGCCGCCTGCGCAAATTCAAACCCGCGCACAGTTATATAATTTACTCCTGTCTTATCAGGGCAGAAGCAGCTCTTTCTTACATTTATTTCCGCTGTTTCCTCGTTTGGATTATAGTTAGCAAAATTTGCATACACCGTTGTAATATCGTCCTGCACCTGCGCGTACCATGTAAAATCATTTAATAACTCTATACTGCTTACCTCTGTAAGCGCCTTGCCGTTAATATACACCTGCCCTGTGTGAATAGGATTATCAAGCGGTCGCATAAGCCAATCGCCATCTATAATTTCAGAATATGGATTATAATCTCCAAATAATTTATTTGAAATCTCCGCTTTCCACAGAGAATCGTGTTCATTTTCCCAATTTGTAATCCGTTCAGAGCCTTTAACGATTACTTTCTCATTTTCCGCAGCCTCATATATTATTCTGCTACTATCATTTCTTGCACCGTTTTGCGGAACTACACATTCACGATATACACCCGCATGAACAATTATTCTATCCCCTTCGTCAGCAATTGCAGCCGCCTTTGAAATAGTTAAAAATGGTTTTTCTGCTGAACCTTTAAAATTATCATTTCCTTTTTTTGACACATGGTATTCCATAGTATACTCCTCTCATCAGTCCCTTGAAAATTTCTCTGAGCATTTTGAATTATTATTTATAATAGCATTTTATCACACATTGCTTAATAAATAAAGTCATTTTTTTCAAAAATTCAATCATTTATTGCTCTGTTCAAAATTATTACAATATGCTTTTATCATCACTGCATATAGTTGTCCTGACGCTGAAATGCCCGGTATCATATTTACCGGGCATTTCAGACTGTGCAAATTAAATTTCAATATAGTGTTTTGACAATTTCTCTAAATCTCTATTATTTATTCTCTGTATATGTTTTTACACAGGTTTTAATTAGTTCACTTATAATCACAGTACATTTTTCGAGCGGCATATTTACATTTCCATGCGCCCAGTCCTCAATAACCGACACATAGCCGCCTATAAACAATCTTAACCTCATTTCAAACTCATCTCGGTTTTTTATATACGGTAATATTACAACATCAGACATATAATGCTCTATTACAATATCACGAAGCTTTTTCAGAAATTTATCAGCTCCATCAATATTCAGCAGCATCTTATAAAAGTCCTCATCGCTTTTTATAAAATCCATAACACGCTTCATTGCCTTATATGGATCTTTAAGTGAATCTCTGTAGTCACGTTTATCCAAAGTCCCCAATAAATCCATAATAACATCACTCTGTATTTTCTCGCGTACGTCATCCACCGATTTAAAATGCGCATAAAATGTACTTCTGTTTAAATCAGCTGTATTAACAATATCTGTAACCGTAATTTTTTTCTTCTTCTGTATAAGACTAACATATGCGCGCATTATTGATTTTTCCGAACGTCTAAAATTCCTGTAATTCTTTTTTATTTTTGCTTCCTCCATAGCCGAATCCTCCTTCCTGCAATGAATATAATAAATACCACAGCAATTATTCCCATAATACATATCACAGGCAAAATCGGCATACTCTTCTTGTACAAAACAACAAATCTGCACGGTGATGCCGCTTCAAACACCGCATAACTGCCATCTATACTGCAATCCGTCATAACCCATTTCCCGTCAATCTGAACACCGATTTTATCCGCTTTTTTCTTTTCATCGCGAATATGTACTTTTATAACCCCGTAAGCCTTTTTATCCAGCTGAAAAGAATACGCTTTTCCTTTTTCATATCCATTGAAGTCATAATCAACATATTCTTCATTATACGACATATTTGTTCCCTCGTCAAATATACTCTCAATAAGTATTACCGGAGGTTCTTCGTCCGAAGATAAAGTCGTCGCCGCTTTATTGTATACTGCCGTAAATACTGTATGGCGTACTATCGGATTCTTTACATCCTTATCCCAAACAGCCACATCACTTCCGTCTGCTGACAGCTTCGGTATGTCGCCATCCTGCAATACTGTCCCATAGTCAACCGTCATAGACTTTAATTCGCTGCCCCTATCGCAAAATACTACCTTAAAATGAAATCTTGCCATTTCATCGGATTTTGCCTGAAGCATAGCACCTATATTTTCCGCGTTATTTTTTGCAAGAAAATTAATCTGCGGCAGATATAAATCGCCCGTCGACATATAATAACCGCCATTTTGTAATCCAGAAAGCTTATTTGGAATATTGCCGTCCGAACTTATCATTTCATCAGGCTTTACCGCCTCAGCTCTGCCCTCCAGATTCATACCCGCTATGCCTGAAAGCCCCTCGTCAATAAAATAATTACATACTGCTTCTCCTGATACAAAGCCTGCAACCGCGCCGGATTTATTCTTATTTCCGTCCAAACGCGGAAGCGCATATGAATATGATATATTCTTGCCGCTTCCGGCAATTCCTCCTATATAATCTTTTCCGCTTATGTCGTTGACGGCGATACAATTAAATATATCCGCACTGCTCATTCCTGCAATTCCGCCGGCATACCCTTCATCAGTTGTTGTTATTTCTCCCGTTGCCAAGGAATTTTTTATATTCCCTATATCACTTCTTCCGCAAATCCCGCCGGCATATTTACTTTGAGCTGTAATATCTCCATAGCTTATACAACCGTCTATAACAGCTTTAAGAACAGAGTCCGAATTTACCTTTGTTCCATCGGGCAGTGTTATATTTTCTCCGGACCGCACAGCAGATTCAAAACCGGTACTTCCAACAACTCCTCCGGTCATTTCAGTTGCGTCAACCTCTCCGTTATTTACACAATATTTTATAAGCGCAGTATCGGCATTTTCTCCGCCTATAAGACGAGGTAATGAAATATCCGTGCTCTTCAAATCGCTGATTGCAGTTTTTTCCTCAGCTGCGTATGCCTTTGTAAACAACAAATTACTCAATTTGCCTATTATGGTAGTTTCAACATCATACCCATTTTCCAAGGTTTCATCCGGCACCACATTATATCCCTCAGCCGCTTCATCATTTTCGTTCGTCTGAGGAATATCTGACGGTAAAACAATTCCCGGACGCAGTGTAGGCAAAGGGCCCAAAGTAGGCATAGGAGGCAGCGTAGGCAATGTTGAAATATCGTTATTTATAGTATCAATCATCTTATGTATCTTTTTTTGAAACGACCGCAAATCACTGTTCATATTTATAATCATTCTATCAAGATCATACAGTGTATCGGTAACAGAATCATCAATATTCCCTGTAGTACGCTTTAGCTGACTTATAAGTTCGGTTATTTCCTCATGCGTTTTGTCAAGATTACCTGAAACATCATCAAAAGATGTTTCAACTCTGTCAAGCCTTTCTGTAAGCTGTGACTTCGACTCCTTAAAATCTGCCTTTCCTTCATCAACAGCACTGTTCATGTTGTCAATTAAGTTACTTATTTCTTCGCCTTTTCCTTCAAATTCTCCCAATGCATTATCCATCGATTGTAAGCTTCTGCCAAGAGAATCACTTACATTCTGCAAGGATTGCTTTGCTTCATCCGTAAAAGCAGACAAATTGTTTCCGCCATCCTCAAGTGATTTTTGCACCTGATCTAAAGTATCCTTAAGAGAGCCTGATATATTCTCCTCCGAAGCGGAATTAACTGCATTGGTTATACTATTCATCATATTTTCAGCCGAACGGGATAAATTATCCAATCTTAAGCCGGCATTGCTTACAGAATCCTTAAGCCCAAGTGCTTTTACAAGCTCATCTATTATTCCTTTGCCGCCAAGCAGATCGGCAGCATAATCAATCAGCTTTGCTCTGCCGGACTCAATATCATTTTTCATTATTTCCGCCTGTTCTGTTATAGCCGCCTTTGCGCTTTCATAGGAAAGATCAATATCCGTATATGGTTCAAAACGTCCGCATATACCACCCACACTTCTCCTTCCTCTGACTAATTCATTATTTATACATTCTCTTATTTCACCGCTTTGTATTCCGCATATTCCGCCTATATTATCACCAAACTTTTCTCCGCCTATAATTCCGTTGTTTGTGCAGATTACGACAGCTCCCTTATTATTACCGCATATACCGCCTGCGTTTATAGTATTTTCATTGGCTTGCGAACATACCTTTCCGTTATTTTTGCTTAGCTTTATTCTTCCTTCATTATATCCGGCAATACCGCCTGTTTCACTGTCACCTTCTATATCGGCTGCGTTGCTGCAAGTATCAATCAAGCCGCTCATCGCATTATACCCAACAATTCCTCCGACTCGTCGTTTACCGTTTATACTGCCGCCGTACGAGCAATTTATAATTTTGCCCTCGTTATATCCTGCAATCCCTCCTAACGACTGCGCTCCTGTTTGAGCTGCTTCGGATTGCTTTAAGTCTGTTTGACTTAATATTGAAGTTGCTCTTTGCCTTAAAAAAGACTCTGTACCTGTATCATCTGTGGTTCTGATTTCACCTGTAATATTCAGATCTCTTATCTGACCGTCCTTTGTAACTGTGCAGAATAAGCCCTTCTCAGAGCCCTCAAAGGATAATTTTACATTTTTTATGCTATGTCCTCCGCCTTCAAATATGCCGCAGAACACTTCTGCGCTTTTAATTTCTACACCTGACAGGTCAATGTCATTTTGGAGCACAAATTTTCTATTTTTAGAATAATCATCATAAACGCATTTCTCCGTAAAGCTTGTAAAATCACCTACTGTCGATATAGACACAGTTTCCTCTGCACATCTTACAGGTAAAGGAAATATATTAAACAATATTACAATCATTATAAACAGTGATGCAGTTTTGTCAATTTTCTTCATTGTTCTCATTCTCCTCACTTATTATAGCGTTCTCATCAAGAAGTCTGTTCTGATTTCCAAACTCTATTTTTGCATTCACGTCACCTTTTATAAATCCGTAGAATACACCGTCTACAAATCCTGAAACATTTCCTCTTATACGTCCATTCACAAACATCACTCCTGAAGCTTCACGTCTTGCAGCTTTATCCGCTTCCACGGTTTCTTTTTTGAAAGAGGTCTTTTCAATAAATTTGTCGCACAGCAACACAATCTGCGGCAGAACCATCATAACTATCACTATAGATATAAGTGTACCTCTGCAAAGTGCCGTTCCAAGAGATGAAATAATAGCATTTGTTGATATTTTTCCTATCAGAAAGCTTGCTAAAGTCAGTATTGAGCCAGATGTCAATATAGTAGGGAAAGACTGATTTAACGCTGTTTCAGCAGCGCGATTTTTATCCATTGTATTCTTAAGTTCCAGATACCTGTTCGTAAATACAATCGCATAGTCAATAGTAGCACCCATCTGAATTGAGCTTACAACAAGATACGCAAGGAAATACATTCTCTGTCCCGTCAAAAACGGTATTGAAAAATTAATCCATACGCTTCCCTGTATTGCCAGCACAAGCAGCACCGGAATGCCCGCAGAACGGAATGTAAACATCAGAATAAAAAGCAGCGCCAGCAGCGTAATGATATTTATCTTATTATTATCACCGCTGAACGAATCACCTAAATCACGACTGTTTACACTATCGCTTACCAACAAACATTCATCATAATATTTTTCTGTGTCCGCGCGTATATCCTTAAGCATCTGATATGCTTCATCGCTCTCTACATCGCATTTATATGTAAACACCATTCGTGTATATTTTTCACTCTCCAACTGTGCTTTTGCATCAGTCAAAGTATCATAAAGCTCATTCAATTCATCGGTCTGGTCTTCATCAAGATTGATTATTCCAAGATCCATTTTTTCATGTATGTACATAAACAAATCAATAATAGGAACCTTATAATTATTTACATCGCTGAATATAGCGCTGTATTCCTCATGCTCTGCTCCATATGCCTGAAACAGCAGACAACTTAAATCATAATCTATTCCAAGCATTTTGGTCAGTTCCCGCGCATTTATCTTATCCGTAAGCATATGCTCATCATTGATTTCTGTATTCGCCAAGCCAAGTGCTGAATTTATATTGGGGTTTTTCTCAATCAGCGAGATTACCTTTGCTTCCTTATCATAATCACCCGATGGCACAATCACCGCAAGCTGATGGTCAGTACCGAATATTTCATCAACCTTGCTTTTCGCAATAGAATTTTCCGTTGCTTTCTTCATCTGCTCGCTTGTTGCGTCAAACGCATAATTAGTCATGGATGAAAGAACCGCTCCCGCGCTGATTACCGCTATAAATATGAATGGTATAATATATCTCAGTCTGATAACAATTTTACACCATTTTTCAATGCTCGGAACAAAAGACCTATGCATTGTTTTATCAATTTTATCCGAAAACATAAGCAAAAGTCCGGGCATAATCAAAAACACAGTAAGCAGACTGCATATAATCCCCTTACAAAGTACCAAACCCATATCCATACCAATTTTCAGCTGCATTACCATCAGCGCCGCCAAACCGGCAAGCGTCGTAAGACTTGATGAGCTTATTTCTATAATAGCCTTTGAAAGAGCCGCAACTATCGCATCATATGAATTCTTCGTTTCCTTTTCCTCGGCAAACCTGTGCGAAAGTATTATTGAATAATCTATCGCAAGTGCAAGCTGTAATACCACAGCCACAGACTTTGTTATAAAAGATATTTCTCCAAGCAAATAATTAGTACCCATATTAAGAAGCGCCGCAACTCCGAATACTACAAGAAATATAGGCACCTCCATAAAGCTTTTAGAGGTAAACAGCAAAACTGCAATTATTATTATCAGTGCAATCGCAAGTATAACTGACATTTCCTTTTCCAGCTGCTTTGAACTGTCGTCAATACTATCCGAATAGGCGTAATAATCATAGCCATCCAACTGTTTCTTTATGTTTTCAACTATTTCCAGCTCTTTATCAAGGTCATCATGCACAGAAAGCGTCACTGTAAACAATGCTGCTGACTTTTTATAATGTTCATCGTCATTTTCAAATTCTACCTGCTTCACACCCTCTACACGCTCCATTTTCTTCTGAAGCTTCTCGGCTGTTTCAGGAGTAATTGTAGTAACCATTATTTTCTCTGTATCATATGTAATAAATTCTTCCTCCATTAATGACAGTCCGCGTCTTGTTTCTGTATCACCGGGAAGATAGGAGCTTATATCATTATTTACACGAACCTTCGGTATAGAAATTGCACATAAAACCAATGCCGCTGCAAACAGGAAATAAAAAGCGCGTCTTTTATCAACTATAAAAGCCGCAATTTTTACCATAATACCACCGTTTTCATCCCCATTTTTTATATCATAATTTTTCATTTTACACATCTCCAATTCATTATATAATATATTATAAATTTATACACTTTGTCCGTCAACCGATAATTTTTATATTTTTGTACAAATTCCAACACTTATTTGTTTTCTGTTTTTTATTTATTATTTTTCATCACTTTTAACAAATACTGTTGCTTTTAAATAATTATTTTATAAATAATCAATCATGTATTAGTATTAAGATATATTTTTGATTTAAAATAGGTTTGAGACTAAATTATACCGCATAAAAATAAGCGGCAACCGTCTTATAAAAGACGGATAACCGCTTAATAAAAATTATATTGTGTGATAAAAATTTTATACAAAGAGCTATATTATATTTATCTGACATGATTTCATAGTTTCAATAGCTGCTTCATGCTTTTTAGGTGTAACTCCGGCACAGCAAAATGACAATACCGATATATCAGCCTCAGGAAAATTAGCTTTAAGCAGTAAGGCATTAGATATTATGCAAATATCCGTACATAAGCCTATAAGCTCAAATTTTGTATCTGAAATATCATATCTTTCAGCTAAAAGTTTCGGCAATTCAAGCGAAGCAAATGTATTTTTCTCAATTGCCGTAAAGCCTTTTCTGTCCAATGCTTCCCTAATACGGCTTTCTATCATCCAGCCATCGGTTCCTTTAATGCAGTGTGGCACAGGAAGATTTTTACCCTCATTAGTTTCCATATAGTCTTCATCGTGAGTGTCAAGTGTGACATAAACATCTCCGTCAAACTCATCAATTACCTTCACGGCATTATCAATAACACGCTCTGCTTCATCACTCCCCAAAGCGCCGCTTATAAAGTCATTCTGCATATCAATTACCAGTAAAATTTTTTTCAAATTATTTCACCCTATCTGCTCATTTAAGATTCTATTTGTCAATTCCACTTTAGTTTAAACCATTTTATATCTGTATTATACGCTAATAAAATCTGATTTATAGTCCTGTCTGATATAACATTGTATCTTTTATGCGCCGCCTTTGTTGTGTGAAATTATCTGCTTATATTAACTGTATAGCTATCCTGTTCCCAGTCCACATTCCAGCCGAGATTTTCCGAAATAAATCTTATCGGCACAAATGTTCTGCTCTGCTCAATAACTGCGGGAGCGTCCAGCTTTACACTTTCACCATTTACATCGGCATTGTCTGAATTTATCCTAAGAACAATGTCTTTACCGTCCTTTTTGATGGTTACAGTTTCCGCCGCTTGATTCCATATAACCTCTGCGCCAAGCGATTCCGAAATTACTCTTACAGGAACCATTGTTCTGTCATTTACAATATACGGTGACACATCTGATGATACATAGTTTCCGTTAAGCTTTATACTTATAACAGGTGCAACATTTACCTTTATTGTTTTGACAACAGGCGTTTCATGGTACATATCCTTTACAGCGGCGCTGAATACGTATTCGCCCTCTCTTACAGGTGTAAAAATAATTTTCTGTCCGCTGCGCACTGCGCCCTCAGGTAATTCGGTAAGCATTGAAAATTCCGTTTCATCATTTTCTTTATCCGATGTGCTGAAATCAAGTTCCACCGTTTCACCCTTTTGAATGGCCTCACCAACCATTTCACCCTTGATTGTTATATCACTGTCAACATATGCTTTATTTTCAATCACTTTCTGTGCCGTCATGCAGATACCAACATACATAGTATCCTTTGCCTCAAGCGTCACCTTCGGCTTTGAGGTTTGCTCATATGTTTCTCCGCCGTCAAGACTGAACCAATACTCGATGGTATTACCTGTCCGCTTAATTATAAAATCAATAGGGACTTTCTTTTGGAATTGTCAAGATATGTGCAGTCAAAAAATACCCAAAATTTGATTTTGCCACTTACCGGGCTTCAATCGCTGTAACTACCATAAATTCATTTTTGGAATTCTGTCAAGGTCGCCGTAAGCGCTTGTTTTAACCTTGACAGAATTTTGAAAATGAATACCATCTGATAGAGCGATTGAAGCCTTGCCTATGCCGCTATTTGCGCTGTTTCACTGTACATATCGCGATATTTTTGCGGCGGCCAACCATTCGGATTACTTGTATGTATGCGAATGCGATTGTAGTAAACGAATATATATCTGAAAACGATTGTTTTTACTTCCTCTCTCGTCATCTTATATGTAGGAATTTGATACAGCTTCTCTTTTTTTAATGTCGCAAAAAAGCTTTCCATCCTTGCATTATCATACGACCAAAGCTCAAAACTAATCCTATTTAACATTTTATTCACAATTATATTTTACATATTTTATATGCAAATATCAACTTTGAAAATTGATTTTTTTATTTGTTATTAGCGAAAATCCTGAGTTTATATAAGAATAAGATATACCACACATCCATGCTATTATGAATTCTTGCAGCCACTAATCTAAAGTCACTTCTTATGCAAATAAAAAGCCATTCTCCCACAAGAATGGCTTGCAATTTTCTCGAAGTTTCTCAGCGCGTAGACAGTTTTGTCTACACACTGAAAGAACTGAGCGTTTTTATAGGCTCAGTTCTTTCATCTTATCTTATAATACCGCGGTTTAATTTTACATTAAGAATTCTTTCAACGCTTTGGTTTATGCGTTCCTCACTTATCTGACCGCTCTGAACAGCCAAAACAACTCCGTTTGCAGCCTCTGTAAATGTATCCGGACAAAGAATCATATCAACACCGGCATTTATGCAGTTTACAGCAGCTTCAACTGATGTATAATACTTTCTTACAGCGTCATCATTCATCATATCACTTATCACAACACCGTTAAAACCAAATGTATTTCTAAGTATATCCGTAACAAAAATTCTCGACATTGAAGCCGGATAGTTTGGGTCAACCTCATCAATGTTTATATGAGCGCACATAACAAAATCCGCTCCCGCCTGAATTCCCGCTTTAAACGGCGGCAGCTCGGTCTGCATTAACTGTTCAAGATTTTTTTTACTTGAAATCTTTGATGTTGAGGTGTTGACTGTAACATCACCATATCCCGGATAATGCTTTAATACCGCACAAACACCGTTATCCTGCAATCCGCGCACCTCAGCAGAAACCATTTTCGCCGCAATTTCAGGAGATGTGCTGAATGCTCTCTCTCCAATTATTGTATTTTTTGCATTTGACCAAACATCCGCAACCGGAGCAAAATTCATATTAAAACCGTATTTTGAAATATCGCGTCCGAGCGAAGCGCCAATCTCATATGCCTTTTCAGCGCCCGCATCACGATATTCATACATTGATGACCAATCCTCAATTTCAAGCATTGGCAGCAGCTGAGTTCTATTTCTGCTCTCCTCCTCAACTGCAACAAACGGCGCTATATTCATATATGTTTTTACAGTTGAAGTCATTTGCGTAAGCTGATAATCACTTATAAGATTCTGCCTTGTATAAACCATACCCCCAACCGGTTGTTTTGCAAGAGCTTCCTTTGTTTTTGCACCCGCAACCGTAACCGGTGCAACTCCCGTAAGCTGCTCAGGAGTTACCATGAACATCTGATACACCTTTTCCTTCAGCGACATTCCATTCATGATCTGCTGCGCCCTACTAATCTGCGGAGGAGGTGTTACAACCGGAACAACTATAATCGGCTCGGGTGTTTCAACAGGCTCCGGTTCAGGCACCGGAACATCAAGAACCTGTCCCTCCATTACCCATGAAAGACGCATAATTACACTTGCAATTTCTGCCCTTGTACCGTTCTTCTGCGGATGAAAATAACCGTACTGATCACCTGTAAAAACAGCCGTTTCACGCATAAGCTTAACACCGTCAGCAGCCCATTCAGACACAATCTGCTCATCAGTATAGCTTTCCAATGCATTCGGATTTTTTTCCAGCGTTATTTGAGCATTTTTTAAGTATCTGTCCAAAAGCACTGCTATCTGTTCGCGGTTTACCGGCTCATCAGGATAAAAATTTCCGTCCGGATAACCGTCTGTTATACCTGTTTCATTTGCCCATGTCACATATGTATAATACCAATCTTCTGCCTGAACATCCGGAAATTTATCCCTCGTATATTCTGAACGGTCGATATTTGCCAATCGTCCCAAAACTGTTACAAACATTCCCCTTGTCATGCTTCCGTTAGGATCAAATTCATTTTCGGAAACACCCTTGAAATAATTTTTTCCGATAACAAATCTAACCGGTTTATAAAACCAATCATTGCTTGAAACATCAATAAAATCTGCCGCCATAACAGAAATACTCATTGACAAAATCATTGCGAGTGTTAAAACAACGCTTACTAATTTTCGTTTCAAATCTATCTCCCCTTTTACCAAAATTTTAAATAAGGAACAGTGTCACATTATTCAATACTCATCGGTATTTGACTGTCGCTAAAAACAGTTAAAATCCGATGTCTAAAAAGCGAAAAACATCTCGCTTTTAGTTATAATGAAGTATTATACCACACTTTTTATTTTTTTTCAATCCTAAGACCTAAGAAAAATTTTAGTCAAATTAACATAATTTTACCATATAAACAAAAATTTTTTAGGATGATTTATATCTAAATTAATACAAACCCGCAATTGCTTCAGCAACCTTTATTCCGTCAACAGCGGCAGTGGTAATTCCGCCCGCATAGCCCGCGCCCTCACCGCACGGATATACTCCCTTTATATTTGACTGGAAGTTCTCATTGCCGCGTATTATTCTCACAGGAGAGGATGAACGTGTTTCCGGCGCGGTCATCACCGCATCCGGCGATGCAAAGCCATGAAGCCTTCTGTCAAGAATCGGCAGTGCTTCACGTATTGTATCTGTCACAAAAGCCGGTAAAACCTCAGTTATATCGCTCCATTTCACACCGGGCTTATATGTCGGTTCAACTTCAGTTTCTTCACATTCTGTACCAAGAAAATCCCCGACACGCTGCGCCGGCGCTTTATAGCTGCCGCCGCCGATTTTATATGCCTTTCTTTCTATATCACGCTGCATATACATTCCGGCAAGTACGTCATCACTGCCGAAATCATCAGGAGTTACATTAACAAGAAGCGCGCTGTTGGCGTTTTTGCCGTCACGGGCAAAGTTGCTCATTCCGTTTGTAACAACCCCTCCTTCTTCAGACGCAGACGCAACAACCTGTCCCCCCGGGCACATACAAAACGTGTACGCACTTCTGCCGTTTTCAAGATGCAGCGAAAGCTTATAATCCGCCGCACCCAGCTTTTCATGCGCTTCGCCGTACTGACTTACGTTTATCATTTTCTGCAAATGCTCAATACGCACACCAATCGAAAAATTCTTCTGCTCCATATCAAGTCCGCTGTCACGGAGCATCTCAAAAGTATCACGGGCACTATGACCTATCGCAAGAACTACATGATTTGATTTTATCTCATATTCGCCGTCCGGCGACTGAACTTTTACTCCTCTGACCTGTCCGTCACAGATAATGATCTCTGTCATCTTATGCGAAAAGCAAACCTTACCTCCCATACGGATTATATCCTCACGAATATTTTCAGCCATATGATACAGATTATCCGTACCTATATGCGGTTTTGCGGTATACAGAATTTCCTCCGGAGCTCCATGCGCATAAAATTCTTCAAGCACCTTGCGTATGCGAAAATCATTGACACCTGTTGTAAGCTTGCCGTCGGAAAAGGTGCCTGCTCCGCCCTCGCCGAACTGCACATTAGATTCGCTGTTAAGCTCACCCGATTTCCAAAAACGCTCTACATCAGCTTTTCTCTCCTTAACGCATTTTCCGCGTTCAAGTAATATTACATTATATCCGTTCTGAGCAAGTACAAGTCCGCACATCATCCCTGCCGGTCCTGTTCCCACTATCACAATCGGAGTATCAAATTTTCTTCCGTTCGGAAATTTGTACACAGTATTTGTTATAAGCTGCACATTTTTTATTTTTTTGCACAGCTTTTCCTCATTGCTTACCTCTACATCTACCGAATACACCATATGCACGTCATTTTTTCTTCGCGCGTCAATCGATTTTTTTGCAATTCTGAATGTTTTCCATTCCCCCGAAAGAATTTTTCTTACTTTTTGTTTTAAGTCGTTTTCGTCTTCATCAAGCGATAATTTTATATTGCTTATTCTTAGCATAATCATTTCCTCTGTCACAATACTTTTATCTGATATTTTATCACAGCAATACTCCATTGTCAAATTAAACGCCGGTATTGTAAAAAATACAATACCGGTTAAATATTTATTATTTTACAACTGCCCCAAATGGCATAAGAGCAAGCTTCGCCAGCTTAAAATACTGTTTTCCGAAAGGTATACCTATTATGGTAATACATAGCAGGCATCCAAGCACCGCATGCTCAATTGCCAACGGCAGACCTGATACTATCAACCATATAATATTTATAAGCGTAGACATTGCACCGCCATTGTACACAACCTCTTTTCCAAACGGGAAAAAGGATAATGACGCAAACTTAAAGCACTGTATTCCTACAGGAATTCCAACAATTGTTATACACCACAGACACCCTGCCAATACCCAGCTTATTCCTGAAATAAATCCGCCACATATAAACCACAATAAATTTCCAATGCATCCCATATTTCAATCCCCCCTATATAATAAAACTTATGCTTCGTTTTCACTTTGTTCAGTCTGCGGACTTTCCTCCGCAGCTTCTGACGCCAGATTTTTTTTCATTTCCAGCCTTTTATATGTCCACTCTCGTATAAGTGTATAAATTACAGATGTTAAAGGAATAAATATCAACATTCCGGCAACACCCATCAGACTGCTGCCTATAGTAACCGCCGCCAGCACCCATATAGGCGGAAGTCCTATTGAACCTCCCACAACTTTCGGATATATGAAATTACCTTCAACCTGCTGCAGAACGAGAAATGTTATAATAAATATCAGCGCCTTCATAGGACTTACCATAACAATCAAAAATGCACCCACTGCACAGCCTATAAAAGCTCCGAATATAGGTATAAGCGCTGTAAATGCCACAAGCACTCCGATAAGAAGCGGATATGGCAGTCTAATGACCGACATCACAATAAAGAACATTGTTCCGAGTATAAGCGCCTCAAGACACTGACCGGCAATAAAGCTTGAAAATGTATCGCTGCACAGCTTTGCCACATATTCTATTTTAAATACCGCTTTTTCAGGAAATGCCGCTTTTATAAGCATATCGCACTGCCTTGCAAGCTTCTCCTTGCCGGTCAGCACATAACACGCGAATATAAGAGCTATAAAAAACGCCGCTATTCCCGAAACAACAGCCTTCGCAGCCGAAAAAGTTCCTGAAAGCATATCACCTGCTCCGTTCTGCAAGAAACTAATCACCGCATCAAAGATTTTGTTCGTGTTAAAGCTCAGATTTTGTATCCAGTCGCGAATTTGCTGATTACTCTGAAATATTTGCATAGCCTCATTCTGAATTTTCGGAAAAAATGCTTCTGCTGTTTTAGTAAGCTCTTTTATCGTACTGCCTATCTGCGGAACTACTATAAGAACAACCCCTGCTATGACTGCGATAACAAGAATAAGCGTTATAATTAAACTCAGCGGCCGCGCATATTTTTTTCTGCGGTCACTTGTAGATTTAAACAGTATACGTTCAATTGAACGCATAGGGATGTTCAATATAAATGCAATTATTCCGCCAAGCACAAATGTAAAGATTATTCCCCACATCCACCTAAACACTCCGAATACACTCTTATAGTTAATCGCCGCTGCAAATACAAGTACGGTAAATAAGATAATTCCGCAGATTTTCTTTATATTTTTTTTCGTTAAATTCATAATATTCACTCCCGTCTGACAGTATTTCATAGTTAATCTATATTTTTGGGCGGTTCACCCATCTGCTTTATACACATTCTGTAAAAATGAGAATAGTTGTTAAATCCCGCATTTATGCTTGCCTCAAGCAATGTTTGTCCCTTTGAATGAAGCTCACGCACAAGCAACAGCCGTTTATAATTTATATATTGATTTAATGTATATCCTGTATTTTTCTTAAATATCTTGCAAAGATAGTATTTGTCAATGAAAAATTTTTCGGCAAGAGCGTCAAGCGTTATACTTTCATTTAAGTTCTCATTAATATACATTATAACATTACTGATTCTCTGGTCCTGCGGCTTTGGTGAATATGCGGTTTTCTTTAAATTATTCAAAAGATATAAAAATTCTGTCACAGCACCGTTGGCAACAAGCAGCGCATTCTCATTAACATATTTCTCTGCACGCTTTATCGGCTCAAGCAGACATTCCTTCACCGGCTTTGCCGGAATAAGATTATCCTTTCCGATAGGTCTGTCCTCAAAAACTCTCAAAAACTCGCTGCAGTTATTCCGTTTAAAATATTTCGTGTTTATAAACAGCAGTATCCTTTCATATGGCTTATTACTCTTACATATAATATGATGCATTTCAAACGGCCGCGTAAGAATCATGTCAAAAGGCTTTAATTTATAAATACTTCCTTCAACATAAAATTCAGCGTCACCATCTAAAAACAGCATTATTTCATAAATTTCATTATGATTGTGAAGCTTGAATTTTTTATTGTCAGGAGTCGAATCCTTTGAATGACGCAATCCAAAATCAAATCCCGGAAATACAAAAACATCTTTATTTATCATACCATTCTCCCGCCCCTGAGAATTTACTAATTCTTTTTTCACTATATCATACAAAACCAAAAAAGTCAATCTTTCTACCAAGATAAGTGATGAAAATTTACTTAAATTGTGGTATTGTATTATCGAAAAGAAATCAACATCAGTTGAAAGGAGCATATTTATGAAACTAACAGTAGCAGAGCTGAAAAATACGGCTCAATGGGAAAAATATAATATAAAGCTTCCCAAATTCAGCATTGAAAAAATGCTCGCTCAAACAAAAGAAAAGCCTGAATGGGTACATTTCGGCGCGGGAAACATCTTCAGAGGCTTTATAGGCTCAATAAATCAGAAGCTTCTGAATAACAACGATACAAAAACAGGCATTATTGCAGTTGAAACCTTTGATTTTGATATTATTGATAAAATCTACAAGCCGTTTAACAACCTGACACTGTCTGTTGTTATGGACGCAAAATCAAATCTTGACATCGAAGTTTTAGCCGGAATTGCCGACGGCATAAAATCAACAGAATTTGAGAAATTAAAGACAATTTTTGAAAATCCTTCGTTAAAAATGGTAAGCTACACCATTACAGAAAAAGGATATGCTATATATAATCTTGATGGTTCACTCATGCCTGTCGTTGCAAAGGATATTGAAAATGGTCCCGGTGACACGACTCATGCCATGAGCGTTACTGCTGCTCTGCTTTATCACAGATATAAAAACGGCGCTTATCCGCTTGCTGTCGTAAGCATGGACAACTGCTCGCATAACGGCGAAAAGCTTAAAAACAGCGTTATGAAAATTGCTGAAGCATGGTGTGAAAACAACATGGTTGAAGCCGGTTTTATTACATATCTGAACGAAAAAATTTCTTTCCCATGGAGTATGATTGATAAAATCACACCCCGCCCGTCCGACGCAGTTAAGGAAAGGCTGATAAATTACGGAATAGATGATATTGAACCGATTATCACGTCAAAAAATACATACATTGCACCGTTTGTAAATGCAGAAACCGCAGAATATCTTGTCATAGAGGACGATTTTCCAAACGGCAGACCGCCGCTTGAAAAAGCAGGTGTTTACATGACTACGCGCGAAATTGTGAACAAATCCGAAACTATGAAGGTTACTACCTGCCTTAATCCTTTGCATACGGCTCTTGCAGTATTCGGATGTATTTTAGGCTATCACTCAATCTGGGAGGAGATGAATGACAAGGAGCTTAACCGTCTTGTAAAAAACATTGCGGATGAGGGAATTAAAGTGGTTGTAAATCCTGAAATTATTGATCCCAAAGCATTTGTAACAGAGGTTATTGATGAAAGACTGCCAAACCCTAACATTCCCGATATGCCTCAGAGAATAGCTACCGACACTTCTCAGAAGGTCGGTATCAGATACGGTGAAACTATTAAGTCATATATGAAAAGCAGCACGCTTGATACAAAAAGCCTGAATGGAATTTCGATGGCTATTGCAGGCTGGCTCAGATATTTACTCGCAGTCGATGATAACGGAAACACTTTTAACAGAAGCTCTGACCCAATGCTTGACGAGCTTACAGCCGCTCTTAAAGGAATTGAGTACGATAAACCGGAATCCGTAAAGAATCAGCTTACATCTATTCTTTCAAACAAAGCGTTATTCGGCATTGATTTATACGAAGCCGGGCTTGGAAAACAAATAGAAACTTACTTTAAATCGATGCTTGGTGGAAACGGTTCCGTCAGAAAAACACTTCAGAATTTATAATACAAGGAGGAATTTTATCATGAAAATGACAATGCGTTATTACGGAAAAAACTTCGACAGCGTTACTCTTGAGCAATTAAGACAAATACGTTATGTTGAAGGACTTATAAGCACTTTATACGACAAACAGGCAGGTGAATTGTGGTCACGCGATGAAATACGGGGACTGAAAAAAGAAATAGAGGACGGGGGCATGGAGCTTTCGGGCATTGAAAGCGTTAATATTCATGACGCAATTAAAATAGGTTCTTCAGACCGTGATATGTATATAGAAAATTACATCAAAACGCTCGAAAACCTTGGCGAGGAAGGCATCAATCTTGTATGCTACAATTTCATGCCGGTATTCGACTGGACAAGAAGCGAGCTTGCAAAGCCGCGTCCCGACGGTTCTACAGTGCTTGCCTATGACCAAGCTGAAATTGATAAAATCGATCCCGAAAAAATTTTTGAAAGTATGGACAAAAATTCAAATGGGTTTATTCTCCCCGGCTGGGAGCCTGAACGTATGGCAAAAATCAAGGAATTGTTTGAAGCGTATGCAGATGTAGATGATGAAAAGCTGTTTAATAATCTGGTGTATTTTCTAAAGGCAATCATGCCTGTTTGCGAAAAATACGGCATTAAAATGGCAATCCACCCTGACGATCCTTCATGGAGCGTATTTGGTTTGTCAAGAATTATCAACAGCAAGGAAGGACTGCTGCGCATGCTTAATGCTGTGCCAAGTGTCTATAACGGTGTTACTCTATGCACAGGCTCTCTCGGTTCAAACCCAAATAACGACATTAAAGATATTATCCACGCGCTTAAAGGAAGAATTCATTTTGCGCATATACGAAATATCAAGCATACCGCGCCCGGAAAATTCGAGGAGGCCGCTCATTTAAGCGCAGATGGGGATCTTGATTTAATGCAGATTGTAAAGGCATTATATGACAGTGGCTTTGACGGCATTATCCGTCCTGACCACGGCAGAATGCTCTGGGGCGAAAAAGCAATGCCGGGCTACGGTCTTTACGACCGTGCTCTTGGCGCGGCATACATATGTGGCTTATGGGAGATGCTTGAAAAAACATCCGAAAGATAAATTATAAAGAAGGTTTTGTATTGAATAAGCAAAATTGCTCACTTTTCAAGCAATTTTCTATACTATAAAAAAGTCCCCATCGGGACTGTCGTTCCACACCTATAAGTAGATTTTTTTGATATTAGGAAATAGTACATAAAGGTACTATTTCTCTGATAGATAAAAAGAGCTGCCTCACCTTTTTCAGTGAGACAGCTTTTTTTATATATTCTTCAGTATTACTTATTTTTTCTGTCAATATCCATTCTGCAAAATATCAGATTTTTCATATTATTTATTTTGCCGCATCGCTAATCGGAATCATGCCGTTAAGCGAATCCCACATGAACACCTTTAATTTATAGTCAGCCGCATTATTGGTAAATGAGAAGCTATATGTACCCTGTCTTATATTCTGCATTGAATCATCTGTAATAAGGTTATCTGATGACTTCATCTCTACGAGCTTACCGCTATTATCATACAATGCGCCTATAAGTATCACATTTTCGTTGTAATCAACCAAATTATATGAAACGTTTACTGTATTTCCATTCACGTTTGCTATCTTAACCGCTGAAAAATCAGGTTCTTCCTCACCTACAACGAACTGCGAAACTCTTATTCTGTCAATACCGTTAGGATAAGCCCAATCTGACGTTCCGCCGCCGCGCTGTAAGCCAAAGGATACAGAATCCATCGTTGCGCCCTCCGGCAGTGCAAAATCGGTATATGCGTCAATTGTATTGCCGTCAAACTTGAATGACTTGATTGTTTTAGTAGATGTGTCGAATATTACCTGAACATTCTTTGTATATGTCTGATTTCCACCTACAAACACACTTTTTTCTGAATCAACTGTATATACAGTTTTAGAAGCATCGTTTTCATCAGGCGCGCTTGTTAATCCGTCATATGTTGTTCCGCCATCTGCACTTGAAAGAACATAGTAGCCGCCCTTTCCGTCAGTCATCCAGCCTAAACGCAGTTTATCACCAAATTGTATGTATTCATAATTTACCGGTCTTCCTGTTGAACTTCCAAAATACCAATCAACATCATATGTAACAAGTGAATTATCCTCTAATTCAAATGTTTTTGACGCATTATATTCCGCAGACGGCTTGGTAGGATTATACCATATACGTCCGTTTTCGCTGTCAAGCGCAAGCGACGTTCCTGTACCTGTCTGTGTCCAATCAGTAAGATCAGCGTTTGACCACGGAATTGTGGCAGTTCCCTTTTCGTAGATAGCTGTTGTGTTGCCGTATACCGTGGTTGAAGCTATATAGCTAAGCTGTTCAAGTTTTGGAGTCGCAGTTATTTTGCCGTTATTATTCGGTTCCGTGTACACCTTGAGCGTCTTAAGCTTAGCACCGTTCAGGGCGAATGTTTTTGTTTTGTCGCCGTTTACCTGCACCCAAGTGCCGTCCGTTCCAACAATTCTCGCGGTACAGGTATCGTTTTCGTAATCAAAATCAACTGTTACATTCCATCTCTTTATACTACCCTTTATATCACCTATATTTCCCGACCATTCAGTGTTAAATTCTTTCATTTCCTCGTTTCCGACTTTGCTCGTCATAGCAGCTGCACCGCTCGCTTCATACGGCTGAGCGACGGTTAAAATGTTATTGCCCTGATCATCAAGCAACGCCACATATAGGGTGTACTCGCGTCCGTTCCAATTCCACGCGCCTGACGTGTCCTTCTGACCGCCTGTTGTAAATCGGAACGACAGCGAAGCGATGTCATTATCCGTTACTTGGAAATCCTTGTGGAACTCTCCGCCCTCAGCCGCGGCTGTCTGCGTCAGCGTCGCACTTACTGCAGTTGATGACAGTTTCGTCTGCTCTGTTGTATTCGATGAAGTAAACTCATTGTCGCCCGTAATATCAACAATATCAATCGGCTTTACTTTAACAATACAGCTTGCCGTTTTGCCGCCGTCATTAGTTGTTGCTGTAACAGTTGTCTTACCATAGCTTAATCCTGTTACCGTTCCGTCAGATGAAACCGATGCAACAGCAGGGTCTGCTGATGTCCATGTAACAGATTTATCTGTTGCATTAGTCGGATATACGGTTGCTTTCAGCTTTGCCGTATAACCTGTTCCAAGTTCTATAACCTTATCAGACAGCGTGATTCCCGTAACAGAATTTGAATATACCGTAACCTCACAGGTGTCTGTAAATCCGCCGTCCTTTGTTGTCGCTGTTATGGTAGCAGTTCCTTCACCAACACCCTTGATTATACCGTTTGAAACCGTTGCAACAGATGTATCTGATGA
>JALEPO010000111.1 GCA_022768695.1 Clostridia bacterium | reverse complement strand
ACACCTCTAATATTTTCTATAATGAATTGATTTATATCGGTATTTCTGATATAATAATAGCAAAAATAAGAGGAGAATAGCTTATTAATGAAAAACAATACCGCAAAACAGACAAAATTAAATCAGATATTTACTGTTTTTCTTTCCTTTTTTAAAATCGGCGCATTTACGTTCGGCGGCGGTTATGCCATGATTCCGTTAATACAAAAGGAAATCTGTGAAAAACACAATTGGATAACAGACGAGGATATTCTCGATATTATCGCTATTGCAGAATCCACTCCCGGACCTATTGCAATAAATGCCGCTACATTCGTCGGATTTAAAATATGCGGCTTTTGGGGAGCATTGTTTGCAACCTTGGGAGTTGTTCTTCCTTCCTTTACCATAATTATTCTGATAGCTTATATATTGCGTGAATTCCAGCATATAAAGGTCGTTCAATATGCATTTAACGGAATAAGAGCCGGAGTTCTTGCGCTAATAGTCCGGGCACTTTATTCAATGTACAAGCAATGTCCTAAGAACCTGATTTCATATGTTATTGCAGCTCTGTCGTTCATTGCAGCCGCAATAATCGGCATCAATGTACTTTTTGTTATATTGGGATGCGCCATAATCGGTCTGACGGTTTCATTAATTAATTCCGGGAGGTTTAAACAATGATTTTCATTGACTTATTTCTCACTTTTTTCAAAATTGGTCTTTTTACCTTTGGCGGAGGCTATGCTATGCTTCCGCTTATCCAGTCAGAAGTAATCAGTCACAACTGGATGGGTATGCAGGAGCTTATAGATTTTATCGCAGTAAGCGAAAGCACTCCCGGTCCTTTTGCGGTAAATATTTCAACATATGTAGGTACTGAAACAGGCGGATTTATAGGCGCAGTGTGCTCAACCTTAGGAGTGGTGCTGCCATCGTTTATTATAATACTTATCGTCGCAAATTTTTTTGAAAAATTCAAGAAAAACAAAATTATAGAAGGATGTATGTCCGGACTAAAACCGGCTGTAATCGGACTTATTGCTTCAGCTGTATTATCTGTAGGAAAAACGGTATTTTTTGCAGATGGAGTAAATGCTGAAGTCTTTAAAACACCTGTGCTATATATTTCTTTAGGTACCTTTCTGTTGATGTCAGTACTTGCCTTCAAAAAGATACATCCAATTCTCATTATATGCCTTTCAGCAATAATAGGAATAGCCGCCGGATATTTAATTTAAACATTCCACAAAAAAGAAGCTGCCTCAAATGAACACTTTCATTTGCAGCAGCTCTTTTTATTATCAGTCATGTAATTTTCTGTTATCTATAACTCTCTTTGCTTTACCCTCACTTCTGACAATTGATTTCGGACGAAGCAGATGCACCTTCGCGCCGATACCAAGCATTGAACGAAGTTGATTTTCAAGTTTTCTCTTTTCGGCCTCAATATCGCCGTTAAATTTAGGACTAAGCTCGACGTTAATATCGAATGTATCTGTGTTATTAACTCTGTCGATAACAATCTGATAGTTTGGCGATACCTCGATACTATTCTTGAGAAGTACCTCCTCAATCTGTGACGGGAATACGTTTACGCCGCGGATAATAAGCATATCGTCTGTTCTGCCGGCAGGCTTCTTCATTCTTACATGAGTTCTGCCGCATTCACAAGGCGAATAATCAAGTATGCAAAGGTCGCGTGTTCTGTAACGAAGAAGCGGCTGACCTTCCTTTGTGATTGTGCTTATTACAAGCTCACCAAATGAACCCGGAGGAAGAACCTCACCTGTATCAGGATCAATAATCTCAGGAATAAACATATCCTCACAGATATGCATTCCCTGCTGAACGTCACATTCATATGAAACACCCGGCCCCATGATTTCCGTAAGACCGTATACATCATGAGCCTTTAATCCGAGAGCTTCTTCAATCTGCTTGCGCATTTCCTCTGTCCAAGGCTCAGCGCCGAAGATACCTGCCTTAAGCTTAAGCTGATTTTTAACACCCATTTCCTTTACTGTTTCACCAAGATACATAGCATATGACGGAGTACAGCAAAGATGTGTGCTGCCGAGGTCGCACATAAAGCGAATCTGCCTTTCTGTATTGCCCGATGAAGTAGGAATTACCATTGCCCCTATCTTCTCAGCTCCCTGATGCGCTCCAAGACCGCCCGTGAACAGACCGTATCCGTATGAAACCTGCACTCTTGAGCGTTCATCCGCACCTGCTGCAACAAGCTGACGAGCAAAGCCATTTGCCCACTGGTCAAGGTCATTCCTTGTGTAGCCCGAAACAATCTGCTTGCCTGTTGTGCCTGATGAAGCGTGTATTCTTACAATTTCTCTCTTAGGAACAGCAAACAGCTGGAACGGATAATAATCTCTCAAATCCTGCTTTGTTGTAAACGGCAGCTTTGATAAATCATCAAGACTTTGAATATCCTCCGGCTTCACACCTGCTTCGTCCATGCGCTCTCTGTACATCTGTACATTTTCATAGATACGCTTTACCTGCCATTTCAGCTTTTCAAGCTGATGTGCCTCAATCTCCGAGCGTTCCATACACTCAATGTCCGGTTGGAAATAGTTTCCCATTTTTGTTCACTCCTTTATTTTTTCTTTCTGTTTTTTATAAGAACCGCCGCAATAACCGCCCATGCGACTACTATGACAATTCCCCATATTGCAATTTCTTTAATATCCATTGAAATTCACATTCCCTACAGATTATATCCCAATTCAAATGCCTTGACATTTATATCAAGGAACTTTTCAGGTACAGTTTCTCTGATAACGTCAAGCCATACCGTTTTATCCACGTCCATGCTCTTAGCAAGAAGTCCGATAAGTACCACATTTACCGCCTTGATATTACCCGCTTTTTCTGCAAGAGAAAGTGCGTCAACAGCCTGAAGATTAATTTTTGCATCAAGCTTTTCCTGTATATTTTCGGGATATTCCATTGCACCGGTGATTACCGGCATAGGATTCATTTTCTGCGTGTTTGCAATCATCTTGCCGCCCTTTTTCAGATATGGCAGTGCTCTCATTGCTTCAAGCATTTCAAATGCAAGAATTAAATCTGCTTCGCCTCTGTCTATAATGGGTGAATATACCTTTTCGCCATACTTTACATATGTAACAACGCTGCCGCCGCGTTGACTCATTCCGTGAACCTCGCTGACCTTAACGTCATAACCTTCCTTTATTGCAACTTTTCCGAGGATGCGGCTTGCCAAAAGAGTGCCTTGTCCTCCCACTCCTACAATCATTATATTCATAGCCTTAGTCCTCCTTCTCAATAGCATTAAATGGACATACATTTGTGCATAGTCCGCATCCGTTACACTGTGTAGTGTCAATCTTAACCGTATCTCCGTCAAGCGAAATTGCAGGACAGCCAAGCTTCATACACATCTTACACTTCTTGCACTTATCTGTAATTGTGCAGTGTCCGGAATACTTCTTGCGCATATTCGGCAACAACGCACAGGGACGCTGAGCAATAATAACCGATGGTTCCTCTCTCTCAACTTCCTCTTTAACAACCTTTTCAAAATTCTTCACTTCAAACGGGTCTGCAACTACAACGTGTTCAATACCTATCGACTTGCAAAGAGTGATAAGATTTACCTGCTTTGTTTCCTCTTTTCGGATTGTATAGCCTGTTGTCGGGTTGTCCTGATGACCTGTCATGCCTGTGATTGAGTTATCAAGAATAATAACAGTGTTGTTTCCCTTATTATAAACTATATCAACAAGTCCCGTAATACCTGAATGCATAAATGTGGAATCACCGATTACAGATACAAGCTTCTTGTTAAACTCCGCGCCTCTTGCCTTTGCCATACCGTGTGCGGCGCTGATTGAAGCACCCATACAAATCGTTGTATCAACGCTCTGCAACGGCGGTGTCGCGCCAAGCGTATAGCAGCCGATGTCACCCGAAACCACAAGTCCAAGCTTTTTAAGAACATAGAATGTACCTCTGTGCGGACAGCCTGCGCACATTACAGGCGGACGTACAGGAGTTACATCATCTATAACGTCAAATTCAGGAGCTTCTTCTCCAAGTACAGCCTTCTTTATCATCGAGGTTGTATATTCACCCTGAAGTGTGAATACCTCCTTACCGATTACATCTACACCGATACTCTTGCAATGTTCCTCAATTATAGGATCAAGCTCCTCGATTACATAAACTTTATCATATTTAGCCGCAAAATCCTTGATTTTCTTTTCAGGAAGCGGATAAACTATACCTATTTTCAGATAGTCCGCCTTATCTCCAAGAGCCTCTTTTGCATACATATACGCAATACCGCCTGCTATTACTCCGATTTTTGAGCCGTTTTCCTCTATTCTGTTAAGCTCTGATGTTTCCGCCATTTCCTTTAATGCCGCAATTCTGTCCTCAACAACAACGTGACGCTTTATAGCGTTGCCGGGCATCATAACGTACTTCTGCGGATTTTTTTCGTAGTCCTTCAAAGGCACATTCTGTTTTTCTTCTTCCTCAACAAGACTCTGTGAATGCGAAACTCTCGTTGAAAGTCTTAAAAATACAGGTGTATCGTATTCTTCCGACAATTCATATGCCTTCTTTGTAAAGTCCTTACACTCGCCGCTGTCTGACGGTTCTATCATAAGCACCTTTGACGCTTTTGCATAGTGACGTGAATCCTGCTCATTCTGTGATGAATGCATTCCTTGGTCATCCGCAACGCAAAGAACAAATCCGCCGTTTACACCTGTATAGCTTGCCGTAAATACCGGGTCAGCCATTACGTTAAGGCCAACGTGCTTCATGCAAGTCATGCTGCGCGCGCCTGCGATTGACGCACCCAATGCCACCTCACACGCCACCTTTTCGTTCGGTGCCCATTCAACATAAATATCATTATATTTAACAATATTTTCTGTAATCTCGGTACTTGGTGTACCTGGATATGAGGAAACTACGCTTACGCCCGCTTCATACGCACCACGCGCAACCGCTTCGTTTCCAAGCATTAGTTTTTTCATTATGTATTCCTCCTTACGCTAACACAAAACTTCGTTTTGCTCGCTACAGCTTGCACGCAAGCTGCTTACCTCCTTACGCTAACACAAAACTTCGTTTTGCTCGCTGTTGTAAGCAAGCTGCTTACCTATTAAATTTTAAACTATTAATATAATTTTAACAAAATTTCACTACATAGTCAAGTATATTGTAGAAAAAGTAACAAATTATAATATAAAAACCATTTTTGACAGCATAAAAAAACGGCAACTGTGAAAGTGCCGTTTCGTGTCCCTTTATTTTAGTGTCCCTATTATTTTCATAGCTTCCTCAGTAACATTTTTATCGGCGTCAAGCATATGAATTCTATCATCTCTCCTAAACCATGTAAGCTGACGCTTTGCATACCGACGTGAGCTTTGCTTAATTAAATCAACCGCTTCTTCAAGACTGCATTCACCGTTAAAATAATCAATAAGCTCCTTATAGCCTATACCCTTCATGGAATTCAATTCCTTTGTATAACCCATATCCATCAGCATTTTAACCTCGTTCAAAAGTCCGTTTTCTATCATCATATCAACGCGACGGTTTATCCTGTCATAAAGCACCTCACGCTCCCAATTGATGAGAAACATTACCGGAGCATATCTGCTTTGCGTCTGCTGAGTCATTTCCTGATGTCTTGAAATCGGCACTCCCGTAACACGATAAAATTCAATCGCGCGTATTACACGTCTTAAATTATTAGGATGCAGTCTTTTTGCCGAAACAGGATCAAATTCACAAAGCATTTCTATTAATGCCTCATTCCCCTTTTCATCAGCAAGCTGCTGAAGCTCTGCGCGTATTTCATAATCAGTATCAATTTCGCCGAAGGATACATCATTTACAACAGAATTAATATATAATCCTGTTCCTCCTGCCATAACCGGAGTTTTTCCTCTTGACGCAATTTCCGCTATAGTACGGTGAGCCGCCTCCGTATAATCCGCAACGCTCCATTCCTCGTCAGGCTCTAAAAAATCAATAAGATGATGCGGCACGGCATTTCTTTCCTCCTCGTCAGGCTTTGCCGAACCTATATCCATGTATTTATATATCTGCATACTGTCCGCAGAAACTATTTCACCGTTAAGTCGCTTTGCAAGGTCGATTGCCAGCGCGGTCTTCCCCGATGCGGTCGGTCCCGCGACAACTACTAATCTTATCTTTTTCATATTAATATATATAATCCAATCAGGTTATTCTCTTAAATTCCTTTTCTATTTCCTTTTTGCTCATTGTAATAACAATAGGTCTGCCGTGTGGACAGGTATTGATATTTTTGAGCTTGAAAACATTTCTAACCAGTGTTTCCATTTCACGACGGCTCATTGCCATATTTGCCTTTACCGCCGATTTGCAGGCGATGGTGTACATAAGTCTTTGACTTTTCTCGGTAATTAATTCCTTTTTTGAATTCCCCACCTGCGAAACAAGCTCAATCACTAAAGACTCAACATCTCCTATCTCCACATCTCCCGGAACGCTTCTGACAAGCAAGGCATTATCTCCAAATTCCTCCGTTTCAAATCCCAAGCTGTCAAAAATCTCCTTATTATCTTTATACGCTCCGAACTCCTCACCGGTAAGATTAACTACCTCAGGTTCAAGAAGTATCTGCGAATATATTTCTCTTTCTGCCGCGCTCTGCTTTAATTCCTCATATTTAAGGCGCTCATGAGCCGCATGCTGGTCTATCAAAAGCATCTCATCATTTTTTTCAACTATTATATATGAATCAAAAATCTGACCGACTACTTCAAAATATTCATCAATAAAAATATTCTCTGATTCAATGCTGTTTTCAGGCTCCGGCTGCGTTTTCTCTATCACCTCTGCCGCATCTGATTCACCCCTTGAAACAGTTTTTGCATTTATATCCAAATCAATCACCGGTTTTTTATCATTAAGCTTCGGCGATGAATCTGCAACATATACATGAGTCTGAGGTGTTTCAAGCACATTGCTGTACTTTTCCTTTAATGCATCTATTTTTTCACTTTCATAATCTTTTTTTAGCTTAGCCGCCTGCTTTAGAAATTGATTTTCTCTTGGATTATACTCCGGAGTCGGCGGACGCTTCGTTATTGCGCTTATTGGCTCAACTGCATTTCTTTCTTTAGCAAGATTTTTTAAAACCGCGTTATCCTGTGCTTTTGATTCACTTTTCAGCTGCGGTGATTTTTTTAATTCCTGTGTCATATCTGAAAGTGTAAGCTGTTTTGAGTTGTCACGCTTGAACGCACTTTCACTGCGTTCTATTTTCGGTACGTTCGGCAATGCGTACAATGCATTTTTCACACCGTAATATACCGCATGATAAATATCCTTTTCATCAGAAAACTTGACTTCAAGCTTTGTAGGATGCACATTTATATCAATTGCTTCCGGATTTATCTCAATATTGAGAATAGCCATAGGAAATTTTCCTATCATGATCTGATTTTTATATGCTTCCTCAACCGCACGGATAACAAGCGGACTTTTTATATACCGCTTATTCACAAAAAAGCTTTGATAATTTCTATTGGGACGCGATACATTTCCTTTTCCTATAACACCTGTTATGCGTATATTTTCATAGCTGTAGTCAACATCAAGAACAGCCTTCGCATAATCTCGTCCGTAAACCGTATACACTGCATTTGACAGCGAACTGTCACCGGGTGAAAACAACTTATCCTTACCGTCGGTAATAAGCTTGAAGGAAATTTCAGGATGAGCCAAAATAAACCTTGACATTATATCAGTAATGTATCCTGCCTCTGTAGCATCCTTTTTAAGAAATTTCAAACGCGCCGGGGTGTTGTAAAATAAATTTTCTACAATTATAGTTGTTCCGTCGGGAATACCGGCGTCATCCGAGGACTTAATTTCTCCACCCTCGCAGGTAACGCATATGCCCTTACTGTCGTCAGAACGCTTGGTATATAAGCTGACCTTTGCAACAGCGCCTATACTGGAAAGTGCTTCTCCTCTGAATCCAAGTGTATAAATAGCGTCAAGGTCATTACTGCTTTGAATTTTGCTTGTCGCATGACGCAAAAAACAAATTTGCGCATCCTCCTCGGACATTCCGCTGCCATTATCTGAAACCCGCATATACAAAGAACCGCCTTTTTTTATTTCCACGGTAATATTTGTCGCACCTGCGTCAATGCTGTTCTCTACAAGCTCCTTTATAACGCTTGCAGGACGCTCAACAACCTCACCGGCAGCTATCTTATTTGAAATTTCGCTTGTAAGAACATGAATTTTCCCCATAACAGCATTCCTCTCATATTTCTTTCGCTTTATTCACCAATTTATACAGCGTATTCATAGCTTCAATCGGAGTAAGCGTTGTAACATCAAGCATACGCAGCTCATCTGCAATTTCATTTGCCGTACTGTCAGCAAATCCAATCTGATTCTGCGGAGCTTCTTCCTTTATATCGGTTTTTCCCGCTGTAGTAATTTCATCATTTTCTATCTTTTTTAAAATCTTCTTCGCGCCTGTAATTACCTCATGCGGCACTCCGGCAAGCGCGGCAACCTCTATTCCATAACTGTCATCTGCTCCGCCGCGTACAATTTTTCTTAAAAATGTTATATCATCTCCGCGTTTTTTTACAGCAATACGGTAATTCTTAACGCCCTCAAGACGTTCCTCAAGCTCTGTAAGCTCATGGTAATGTGTTGCGAAAAGAGTTTTTGCTCCGATTTTCTTCTTATTCTGAATATATTCAACTACTGCCCATGCTATTGACAATCCGTCAAACGTACTTGTTCCTCTGCCAATTTCATCAAGAATTATAAGTGAGTTCTTTGTAGCGTTTTTAAGAATATTGCTGACCTCTGTCATCTCAAGCATAAATGTACTCTGGCCTGACGAAATATCATCGGAAGCCCCCACTCTTGTAAAAATCCTGTCCACAACACCAATCCTTGCGCTTTTAGCGGGTACAAAGCTACCTATCTGCGCCATCAGCGTTATAAGAGCTGTCTGACGCATATACGTTGATTTACCCGCCATATTCGGGCCGGTAATAATAATCATTCTATCATCATCTGTATTTAGCTTAGTATCATTCGGGACGAACATTGTATCAGCTGACATTTTTTCTACAACCGGATGTCTGCCTTCTGTAATTTCCAATATTCCCGGTTCTTCTATCTTCGGCATAGTATAATTATTCCGGCAGGCAACCTCCGCCAATGAGCATAGTGTATCCGTAACGGCGATAATATTCGCCGCGCGTTTTAACCGTTCAATTTCAAGCACAACACTTTGACGCACCTGTTCAAATATATATCCTTCAAGCGATATAACCTTTTCAGAAGCGCCAAGAATAGTATTCTCTACCTCCTTTAATTTAGGAGTTATATATCGCTCACAATTTGCAAGCGTTTGTTTTCTTATGTATGTATCCGGAACATCCTTTATATTCGATTTTGTAACCTCTATATAATAGCCAAAAACCTTATTGTAGCCTATTTTAAGCTTTGCAATTCCTGTTGCCTGACGTTCCTCGGCTTCCAAAGATGCAAGCCATTTCTTTCCGTCCGTCATTGCCAGACGCAGATTGTCAATTTCCTCATTAAATCCCGCTTTTATAACTCCTCCGTCCTTAATATTAACGGGCGGCTCGTCGGAAATTGCTGTATCAAGCAAATTTCTTACATCCGCAAGTATGTCAAAGTTTTTTGATATACCACTCAAAATCGGTGATTTTGTAGCTGAAAGAGCCATTTCAAGCTCCGGCAGCTTTGTCAATGTAAGCTTTAATGAAACTAAATCACGAGGTGTTGCTGTAGCCAGTGACAGTCGGCTGATAATTCGGGAAATATCATATGTTTCAGCCAAAATTGCGCCCAAATCATCACGCAGCATCATATTGTCAGCAAGCTCCTTGACAGAATACAAGCGCTTATTTATCTCAATAGGATTTATAAGAGGTTTTTCTACCCACTGCTTAAGCATTCTTGCGCCCATAGAGGTTTTCGTTTTGTCAAGCACCCATAAAAGTGAACCCTTTTTTGCCTTGTCACGCATTGTTTCTGTTATTTCAAGATTGCGTCTTGTAGACATATCTATATCCATATACATATTAACCTCATATGAAGTCAATGTATTAATATATGAAAGCCCCGATTTCTGCGTATGCTCCAAATATCTGAGCATTGCACTTATAGCTTTAATTGAAGCATATCTGCCGCTTATATTAAGCTCTGACAAATTCTGTTTCCCAAATTGCTTTAAAATTATACTTTCACCGTTTTCATCAGAAAAGAACTCATCATCACGTTCATCGGGAATAACACGAAAACGCAGCTCAATATCATTCGCCGTTTCTTTTGCAGTTACGGAATCAAGTAAAATTTCACGAGGTTCATAACGTGCAATTTCGTTCATAACCATATCGTTAGTTTCAACCTCGGTAGTGTATATTTCACCCGTTGAAATATCCGAAACAGCTATACCGAATTTACCGGCGGATGAACATATAACCGCAAGATAATTGTTGTTCTTCTCATCAAGCAGCGCTTCATCAATTATAGTTCCCGGCGTTACTACGCGGATAACCTCACGCTTTACTATACCCTTTGCCGTCTTAGGATCCTCTACCTGCTCGCATATTGCAACCTTGTATCCCTTATCGATAAGCTTTGCAATATAAACCGAGGCACTATGAAAAGGAACGCCGCACATAGGCGCGCGTTCCTTCATTCCGCAGTCCTTTCCGGTAAGAGTAATTTCTAAAGCCTTAGAGGCTTTTATGGCGTCATCAAAAAACATTTCATAAAAATCGCCCAGCCGGTAAAAAAGAATACAATCCGGATATTCGTCCTTCGTATTCAGATACTGCACCATCATAGGCGTCAACTGTTCCTTCGCCATTTCTTGTTCTCCTTGCACAATATTTCGTAACAGATTATGATTTCTTTAGTGGCAGCCGCCGCAAGTGCTGCAGTCATGCGTACAATTCGGATCCTGACCTGTTATATAAAAATTCAAGATTTGATTTACCTGATTTACAAGCGCGTCAAATTCCTTTTTGGCATCAATATATTCTTTGATTACCTCACTTTTTTCAAGCAATTCATCAAATGCGGCATTGTTTTTCTCAATCGCATCCTCACGCGAAATATCACCCTTCTGCATATCACGGGCAAGATTCATTCTCTGCATATTAAATTCCTTTAATAATTCCTTTGCGTTTTCGTCTGCTTCCTGAGCGATTTCCGCCTGCTTCATTCTTGTCATTTCATCGCTTGACTGAATTAATTCTCCTAATTCTCTTGCCTTATCTATTACTGTCATTTTTACATTCTCCTTTATTCTGTATAATTAATTTTCTATCAATTCGCCGTTAAGACTCCATGTATGCGCTTCCGTTATACGAACATCTACATACTTACCTATCAGCGATTTATCACCTTTGAAATTGACAATCTTTGAACTGTCACATCTGCCGGATAATATATCCGAATCATTTTTGCTTGAGCCGTCAACAAGTACCTTTTCTATTCTGCCTACATAAGCGTCATTCTTTCGCTTTGAAATTTCATTCTGAACCTCAAGCAAACGGTCAAAATTGGCATGAATTTCATCCTCTGTCAGCACAAAATCCAATTTAGCCGCAGGTGTTCCCTCACGGCGCGAATAGATAAATGAAAAGATATTGTCAAATTCAACCTTTTTTAAAACATCTATCGTATCCTCAAAATCCTCTTTTGTTTCGGTCGGAAAGCCGACTATTACGTCGGTTGACAATGATATGCCGGGAATTTCCTTTTTTACCCTTTCAATCTTTGCCAAATACTGCTCCTTTGTGTATCTGCGATTCATCTGCTCCAGTATTCTGTTTGAGCCTGCCTGAAAAGGAAGATGAAGCTGCTTGCATACCTTATCACATTCCTTCATCGTCTGTATAAGCTTATCACTTAAATCCTTAGGATGAGATGACATAAATCTGATACGCTCCACACCCTCAATATCATTAACCATTCTCAAAATATCAGAAAAATCTATTTCTATGTCCAGATCCTTGCCATAGGAATTAACATTCTGACCAAGAAGTGAAATTTCAGTACAGCCGCTGTCAACCAGCTCCTGAACCTCCTTCAGTATAGCCTCAGGCGTTCTGCTGCGTTCACGGCCTCTCACATACGGCACAATGCAGTATGAACAGAAATTATTACAGCCATACATTATTGAAACCCATGCTTTCTGAGCATTCTCACGCATTATCGGAATATCTTCCGCTATTTCGCCGTCACTTGATTCAATCTCAACAACGGTCTTTTTCTGATGCATTGCCTTATACAAAAGCTCCGGCATTCTATATAACGCATGAGTTCCGAATACAAGATCCACATGCTCATGCACTGATTTTATTTTTTCTGTTATATGCTCCTGCTGAACCATACAACCGCAAATTCCGATTATCATTTCGGGACGCGATTGCTTTATATGCTTTAAAATTCCCAATCTGCCGAATACCTTCTGCTCAGCGTTTTCACGCACAGCACAGGTATTGTATATTACAACATCAGCCTTCTTGCTGTCCTCTGTAAAATCAAAACCCGCTTCACGAAGCATACCTCGTATTCTTTCAGTATCATTTTCATTCTGCTGACATCCGTATGTTTCCGTCAAAGCCAGCCGCTGTCTGCCGTTTTCTACTGCAAAGCGCTGATTTTCTTCCTTTAGTTTTAATATAAAGCTCTGCTGTTGACGCATCTGCTCATTAGTTACTGTTTTTGCCATATTATCCTCGTTCCTGTTTTAAAGAAAAAAGCTTCCGATACAAACCGCCGTCAGGCGTATGCATAAGGAAGCATTTTCTACTAAATTTAATCATTGCCGACGCAATACCGATAAAACACTGTCCAATCAAAACTCGTAATCTACTACTCGTCTTTCGGACACATTAGGTCTTACATAGGTCGCACCGACTGCTTTATGAGCCGGATGCTGCTGATAAACATTAAGGTCTTCAACCGATTTAAAGGTAGAAACAAGCACAACATCCGAAGCGGAGTCGGATGCTTCAAAATTTAAACCGACTTGTATATCAACCAATACGTCTATCTTTTCCTTCAAGGCTTCAAGATTTTTCTTTATAGCCTTTGCTTTATTTATTTTATCGTCAGAGTCGGCCATTCGCCACATCACTATATGTCTTACCATGATGCCGCCTCCTCGTCAATTTTTAGGGGGATTGCCTGCCGCCTGAGCAGCAGGCAAATTATTTTATTACCAACAACATATAAAATGCTGTCTGTAAAATTTATTATATCATACAGACTGTAAAAATGCAAGCTTTTTTTAGACATTCCGTTTTATATTTTCAACATATCTTTAATCCGCATTGTTATGCGATTTATAAAATCATGTTTTACTATCTTTGTTATGTTTGACCACAACTGAGTTTATTGAAACATTTGATTGATAGCTTTTGATTTATCCTCTATCGAACAGTGAGCATATATCTTATCTATCATCATATAACTTGAATGACCAAGAATTTGTTTTAATGTTTTATCTTTAAAGCTTATTGACTTATTACTCTGTTTATTGTATAATAAATTTAACGGCAGAGGAAGGTATATTTTTCTGCATTGAGATGTATTTACGGATTCTCGGGTGTACCTACGGATTAATATCCGAGAAGTTCCGGCAATTTTGTATAAAATGGAGGGAGAAGATAACAATGTTAGTTGAAACAAAGGCAAAAGTAGGTGTATTTTCTATTGCACTGGGAGCTTATTTACCGCAGTTCCCGTCATTGGTACCGGAATTTGAAGCTCAGTATGACGCGTTTAAAAAGACGATTCCGGATACTGTTGAAAT
>JALEPO010000029.1 GCA_022768695.1 Clostridia bacterium | reverse complement strand
CGTTTTTTGTCGTAACATAGTCAGATGTCTAAATCGCCTGCCGGAAAAGTAAGTGTCCAACTTAAAAAGCAGGAACATTTTTCTTCTGATTATATTTTACACCATAATTTATTAAAAATCTATAGGTATTTTAAAAATTTGATTAAAATATATTTTTGCGTGAATTTGATATATGGAATAAATATAAAGTGGGTAATAACTGACACGGAAATAATTATACAAAAACAAAAAACTTATTCCCAAATAGGAATAAGTTTTTAATTGGCGACCCGGATGAGGCTCGAACTCACGACCTCCAGCGTGACAGGCTGGCGTTCTAACCAACTGAACTACCGGGCCATATTTAAGCAATCACAACTTGACTGCTTTTCTATTATACACCAAAATATTATATATGTCAAGAGAAAAATAAAAAAAAATTAAAAAAATTTTGCCGCAGACTTTTGCTGCGGCAAGGTACTATTTTTTGTTTTTTAAATATTTAAGCTTCAGCTTTTCAAATTGTTCTGAATATAGTTTTGACTTTAGCTTAGGAAAAGCGGTGATAATACGTTTTTGCAGAAGATTTTTTTCCTCAAGAAGCTTTGTGTAACGTTCTTTCAATTCGCTAATCTCTTTTTCGCGTTTTTCTTTAAATTCGGCGGCATTTTTTTCATATTTTTCTTTAAATTCAGCCGTTTCGGCTGCAAGCTCACGTATTTTTTCGCTGTCGCGTATTTTTTCGCCCTTTTTCACTGCGGCGGTTACGCCGTCATATATATGCTCACCTACATCATCGGATACACTGCGGATTTTTTCGGCAAGCTCATTCATTAAATGAATTCTTTTATTAAGCTTATTCAATGTAACAACTGTTACAATTATATCCGTAATAAATACAGAAAGCAGAATAATTAATAAAATCCATCCTAAAACCGGAGGAATAATTTTTATAAAACCAAGAACTATAGGATGAATACCTCGCATAAGCGCAATGCAAACAAAGCCCCAGTAAATAGAATATTTTAAGCATATGTATCCGCCGATGTTAAACGGCAAATCACTGTAATCCCACCATCGTGTGTGATATATTTTCTCAAGAGCAAAGCCTGTAATAAGCTCCAGCAGGGAGGTAATCAGCATTGAGCATAAAAACAGCAGTATTACGTTATTTATAGGCGTAAGACATAAAATTACAGCAACCGCTCCTATTCCGTAAATAGGGCATACAGGGCCGTTTAAAAAGCCTCTGTTTACAAAGCGTCCTTCGCCAAGACCGCAATATGCAACCTCCACGCACCATCCCATGAATGCGTAGATAAGAAACAGCCATAACAGCTGATAAATTGAATATGACATAAAATCACAGCCTTTCTTCTATTTTGTTTTTTGATTTATATATTCTGCTTTTAATTTTGAGTACACAATTTTCTGACTGCTATAGAGTCCGTAATAGCCTGAAAGCATATAACTTATTGCGGAGGTTATGGCAAACAAAATAATTTCCTGCGCTCCGAAAAGCTCAATGCTTAGAATAATCGACGCAATAGGACAGTTAAGAACTCCGCAGAACATGGCAATCATACCGAGAGCCGCGCCAAATCCGGGATCCAGACCTATGATTTTTGCTATGACGCATCCGAAGGTAGCACCTATAAAAAGCGTTGGAACTATTTCGCCACCCTTGTAGCCTGTACCTATAGTTATTGCGGTAAATACAATTTTCCAAATAAAGGCGGTGGATTTTGCGCTGCCGTTTACAGCCTCATTTATGATTGACATTCCGGCTCCGTTATAATCGGTGCAGCCGATAGCAAACGTTAAAATAATTATTGCTAATCCGCCTATAATAATTCTCAGATAATCATTTTTTATAGATTTTTTTAGATATTTTTCGGATTTATGCATAGCTGTGCAGAATATTATGCTTAAAAGAGCACATAAGGCTGCAATACAAGCAGTTTGAAGAATTACAGCAAGGCTTATATTCGGAATAACAGCTAATACAAAGTGCGTAGGCTCAATACTGCAAAAGAGTGTCAGTGCGTAAGCTGTCAGAGCGGAAACTATACATGGTATAAGTGCGGAATAGTACATAATTCCTACGCTTGTCACCTCAAGGGCAAAAAAAGTTGCTGTAAGAGGTGTGCCGAAAAGAGCTGAAAAAACACCGCTCATACCGCACATTGTTATTAAATGCATATCTTTTTCATCGAGCGAAATTAGCTTTCCGATGATTGAGCCTATACTTCCGCCGATTTGCAGCGCAGCGCCCTCGCGTCCGGCGCTTCCTCCGAACAGATGTGTTATTACAGTGCTTATAAAAATAAGCGGCGCCATTACGGCAGGCACATCGTCATCGGTTCGTATGGACGAAATTACTGCATCGGTACCTTTATTAAAATTGCAGAGCTTATACAGGGCAACTATTATAATACCGCCTATGGGAAGCAGATATAGCATCCAGCTGTGAATATGGCGTATTTCAGTGGCTGCTTCTACGCTCAGATGAAATGCTATGCCTATGAAACCGCTTGCGGCGCCGGTAATTGCGGCAATCAATGACCACTTTAAAAATGTTAATACATAATTGCCGGCTGATTTTAGTTTCTTTATTATAATGTTCAATTTATACACTTCTTTCGATAAACAAAATGTAAACCTATTTTAACACATTTTTTGATTTTTTTCAATAAAATAAGCAAATATTACTAATCATTCGGAAAAAAATTCATAGCATATAATTTATCAGTATGTACAAAATATTAGTGTAGTCGATATTATTCGACACAAATTTATATAGATTCAGGACTTTGATTAAAAAGGAGGAAAAAACAATGACAGTACCAGAAGCAAAGCAAGCAATGGAAAAGTTCAAGATGGAAGCAGCAAGCGAAGTTGGCGTAACTTTAAAGCAGGGCTACAACGGTGATTTAACAGCTAAGCAGGCCGGTTCAATCGGTGGACAGATGGTTAAAAAGATGGTAGAGGATTACGAAAACAAAATCAAATAAGGTTTTGAGAATAATCTGAAAAGCAAGAAAGAGGAGATGCCGCATCAAATGATACAGCATCTTCTTTTTTGCAATATAGGAAATTGATTACATGATTATTCAAATTGTTTAAAGCTAAGAATAAAATAATGCATAAAAAAACTCTTAAGCTCATGCGATTTGTGCTTGACCTTAAGAGCTTTTGTCTGTTTTGACGTGCCGGACAGATATTTTACTGAACCGACTATGATACGCTGCTCGGATTTCCTGTAGCGGGAGTACCTGTGTTTGCAGCGGCAGGATCAATAATGGCAGTATCATTTACAAGAGTCTGATAATCAATATCGTCAAGTCTGTGGAAGGTGTATCCTTTGCTTGCAATATACTCAATGATTGATGGCAGTGCATCTGCTGTAGCCTGCTTTGCAGAGGCATCATGCATAAGTACAATAAGATTATTGTATCCATCCATATTTGATTTCAGATATTCAAGCAGCTGCTCCGCGTTTTTTGTTCTGCCCTCGGCATCGCCGTTCAAAGTATTCCAGTCACAGTAATAAAAACCGTTTTCAGCAAGAGTTTTTTTGTAGATTTGCTTTTCGGACGCATGGTCACCCGCATTATAGCTTCCGCCGGGGAAACGTATGAGCTTAAATGGTTCTTCTCCGTTCATAATGCTCTTTATTGTAGCATCACATTCGATAATTTCGGTTATAAATGATTCCTCTGTAGCATACAATTTATCATAGTTATGACTATTGGAATGATTAGCTATGAGATGTCCTTCATCATAAACGCGGCGTGCCATATCCGGATTGGCGCGAATTAATGAGCCAACCTCAAAAAATGTGGCTTTGGCATTATATCTGCGCAGAACATCAAGTATCTGCGGCGTTATGTTTTCTGTAGGGCCATCGTCGAATGTCAAATAGCAGCGCTTTGATTGTCCTGAATCTGCAATAATCTGCAGAAGATTATTTTCTGCTGACGGTTCGGGTATTACGGACGCTGCTGAGGCAGGTTCATTAACTAACGGCGCTTCTGTAGCTAAAGGAGCATCGGTGTAGCTTTGGGTTTCGGCTGTGATGACTCCCGAATTGGAAGCAAAGTTTTCAGCCTCTGAGCGGTTCTTATTTATAGTTGAAACTGCCACGCAGGCAAGTGTGATGATTCCGATTAATACAATTAAAAGAAGAAATGCGCGTATGCGTTTTTTGCGCAGACGTTCGCGGCGACGGCGTTCTCTGCGTCTGTTCTCAAATTCGTTGGGAGTTGTCATATTATCACCTCGTAAAAAATCTATTATTATATATTATATACTGTTTTTCTGCAAAATTCAACAGTTATTTATAATTTTTGATTTCTTTTTTAAAAAAATTTTGCATAACAGGATGCTGCTGATATATATGCAGCAAATGTCTTAAATATCATAAGAAGCGGCGTAGCTGTATTTTTAGCTGTTGCCGAAGAATATTACAGTTTGGAAGGGAATGAATAATTATGAAAAAAATAATTTTTGTATTTATGGCGGCTGTTATGATGCTTGGCGGATGTGCATACGAGCGTCAGATACCTGAACAGGAATCTGTAGAAACAGTTTCGCAGTCGGGATACGAAGCTTTGGACAATACCGGTTCGGGATGGGGATTTGTCAGAAAGAAGGGCAGCGAACCGGAGGTTACGAAATCACAGCAGGAGATGCTTGAAAAATACGGAGCCTGCTATATGGATAAAACAAAGCCCAAGGCAATATATTTGACGTTTGATGAAGGGTATGAAAACGGATATACTTCAAAAATTCTCGATGTTCTGGAGGCGACAAAAACACCGGCTGCATTTTTTGTAACGGGACCGTATCTGGAGAGTCAGACAGAGCTTGTGCAGCGTATGGCAGACGACGGGCACATCTTGGGAAATCACACCGTAAATCATATAAATATGCCTAAATCCTCCGTTGAAACAATACAGAAGGAGTTAAATGAGCTTAATGCTGCCTGTGAAGAAAAATATGGAGTAACAATGAAATATATGCGTCCGCCTGAAGGAGAATATAGTGAAAGAACACTGGCCATCGCGCGGGATATGGGATACAAAACAATTTTTTGGAGCTTTGCGTACAAGGACTGGGATGTAAATATTCAGCAGGGTGCGGAATATGCGTTCAATCAGGTTACGCCGTATCTGCATGACGGCGCAATATTGCTGCTTCATGCGGTATCCTCCGACAATGCCAATGCGTTGGAAAGCATAATTAACTATGCAAAGGAACAGGGGTATGAATTCAGATCGCTTGACCAGCTTCAATGAATCAAAATCAGAAATTAAAAGTCTCTATCGGGACTCGCTTCAATAAGTAGACTTTTTTGCTATTAGGAGATAGTACCCAAAGGTACTAATTTTCTAATAAATAAAAAAATTTTCATAAAATTAAAAAAAAGCCTTTATTAATTGAGATAATTGGTGTATAATTATTATGACTATAAAATTAGGATGTCTTTTGATTATGAGTTGAGGCTATAAAGGCATTTGAGAAATATCTAAAATATTATTGCTCAATGTGAGAACGGAAAGGATATACTATGAGAGAAGCAAGTTTTGATTTCGGAAAAAAACCTGTAATCGACGGATATACAAAAGTAACTGAACATACTTTGTATACGGATAAGCTGGGATATGGTATCGAAAAGCAGGCAGCTGCGGAGGAACGCGAAATCGGAGAAAAGGAACTCTATCGTGATTTTCTTTTGCTGCCGGAAAACACTTTTAAAGTAAAGCTTGAAAACGGTACATATACCGTGCGCGTTGCTACGGGTGATTATGTTGACGAAGGCGATGTGACAACCGCATACGAAGTAAACGGTGTGCGCAGCGGAGTATGGGTACATGACGGCACTGTTGTAGAAAATGTGTTTGACGTTGACGTAACTGACGGAATAATGGAATTTAAATTTGCACAAGGCAGACATTGCGCCGTCAATGCTATTGACATTGCAGAAAAAAAGATTATTAAAATGTCTGATGTAAAAGTTAATGTTTGCGCCAAAAAGGATGGGCAGCGCATTACTCTTACTTGGGATAAACTGAATGGTGTTATTGGTTACAGAGTAAAAAGAAAAAATTTATCCAACAATGAAATTGACATGACTGAAGATGTGATAACAGAGGAATTTTGTGATAATTCAGTTGGTTTGTGTGAAAAATACGAATATACAGTATGCGCTTTGTATGCACATAAATTCTGCTCTGACGGGGCTGAAACCGTAAGCGTTGAGGTTGTTGACGGTGAACCGGTTAATGGCGCAATAACAAAGTTAGATGCCCGTGAAACTGAAAATTCCGTAACTCTTATATGGGAAGGCTTTAAGGGGGCGGTATGGTATAATATTTATCAGAAAGCGCCGTACGGCATATACAAGCTTATAGCAAAGACTGACAAAACAACATATATTGATGATAAAGTGATTACAAATGTGCCTTTTATTTACGCCGTAGAAGCTGTTACAACAAGCGGCATTTCGGAGCGTAAAGAGGTTAAGATTGATATGGAGGCGCAGCCTAAGAAACGCAAAATGGAAACACTCAATCGTGCTCCGGTTGCGATGATGACGGAAAACGGCGTGTTTTTAAGCTGGCGTTTAAACGGTTATGAGTACGAAAAAGGAATTGATTTTGTTGTATTCAGAAACGGCGAGAGAATTACTGATATAATTACAGATTCTACAAATTATCTTGATAAGGACGGTAAGCCGGAGGATGAATATACGATAAAGGCGGTACACAACAACAGGATGGAGAAGACGGGAAGCACGGTTAAGGTTACTAATGCACCGTATCTTTCCATTCCGCTTGACAAGCCGGCGGATATTACCTTGCCTGACGGTCAGACATTTTCATACACTGCAAATGACGCTTCTGTAGGAGATCTTGACGGCGACGGTGAATATGAAATTATATTAAGATGGGATGCTAACGGAAAGGATAATTCTCATAAGGGATATACCGGCAACGTTCTTCTTGACGCGTACAAGCTTGACGGAACCAAGCTGTGGAGAATTGATTTGGGAGTAAATATTCGTGCAGGCTCGCATTATACACAGTTTATGGTATATGATTTCAACAATGACGGAAAGGCAGAGGTTATTTGTAAAACTGCTGACGGTACGGTAGATGGTATTGGCAATGTTATAGGAAATCCTGATGCGGATTATCGAAATAAAGACGGCTTTATTTTGGAAGGACCGGAATTTCTTACTATGTTTGCCGGAGATACGGGCGCGGCAATGGATACGGTTGATTATGATCCTCCGCGCGGAAATGTTGCCGAATGGGGTGACAGCTGGGGTAACAGAGTAGACAGATTTCTTGCGTGCGTTGCATATCTTGACGGTGAAAATCCGAGTGTTGTAATGTGCCGCGGATATTATGACCATGGCTGCCCTACAGCGCTTGTGGCATATGATGTTATTGATAATAAGCTTGTTAAAAGATGGAAGTTCCTTGCAAATAAGGATCAGAATATTGAATATACCAATCAGGGAAATCATAATCTCGGAGTCGGCGATATAGACGGTGACGGACTTGATGAAATTGTCTACGGAGCTATGGCGGTTGACCATGACGGTGAGGGTATTTATTCAACAGGTCTTGAACACGGCGACTGTATGAATTTGGGTAACTTTACAACAAAAACTCCTAATCTTGATTTCTTTCAGATACATGAGCATGAGCATGCCGAGTATGGATATGAGGTAAGAGATCCGGCAACAGGCGAGATAAAATGGGGTAATTATACAGGTCGTGATACCACAAGAGGACTATGCGCAAAGATTGACCCAAGATATGAGGGTAATCAGTGCTGGGTAATGGATGATGGTATTTTTACAATGGACGGCAAGATGATAAACGCAAAAGGTCCTGAATCTATAAATTTTGCGATATGGTGGGACGGAGACCTTATCCGTGAATTGCTTGACCATGAGTTTGACAGGGAAAAGGGCTTCGGTTATCCGAAAATCTATAAGTGGGATTATGAGAATAACAAGCTTATTACAATATTAAATCCATCGGGTGTTCTTTCGAATAACTGGATGAAGGGAACACCGTGTATTCAGGCGGACATTCTTGGCGACTGGCGTGAAGAGGCCGTATGGCGTAATGAGGATGATACGGAATTAAGAATTTATACAACAACAGATATTACAAATCATAAATTCTATACACTTATGCATGACAGCGTATATCGTCTGAGCGTGGCATTTCAGAATACTGCGTATAATCAGTGTACACAGACGGGATTTTATATAGGTCCTGAAATGGATAAGCCTCCTGTACCGTTAAATGATTATGTCAGAGGCGAGGAATTACCTGATTTTACGGAGGAAATTGAATAATATTATACATTATGTATCAATTAGTTTACAGAAATGTTTATATTTTATTTAATTTTCAATAAAAAATTGTAATAGTGTTGACCTTTTTGAATTTTTAGGATAGAATATACAGCGTAACTTAATGGGGGCAGATTAATGCGTATAATATCGGGAATACGTCGCGGACATAAGCTGATTGAATTTGAGGGCGAGGATATTCGTCCCACAACCGACAGAGTGAAAGAATCTATTTTTAATATAATTCAGAGTTATGTGCCTGATGCGGCTGTGCTTGATATGTTCTGCGGAAGCGGCGCGCTAAGCTTTGAGGCGCTTTCACGCGGAGCAAAAAAGGCTGTATGTATTGATTTGGACAAGCGTTCTGTTGCGGTGATAAAAAGAAATGCTGAAGCTTTAAAATTTACGGATAAATGTGAAATTATAAATATTTCTTGCTTTGATTACATGGCAAGGGCTAAGGAGAAATTTGATATAATTTTTCTTGATCCTCCGTATAACAAAGGATTTATAGAGCCTGTTCTTGAGGGAATTGCTGAGCATAATCTTTTGGAAAAAGAAGGAATAATAGTGCTTGAGAGTGATAATACGGATTACCATGAAGAAATTTCGGGTTTGAAGCTTCTAAAACAACGCCGCTACGGAAGAACTTATATTACGGTTTATTCTACTATTGATTGATAAGGAAAAAGGGCAGATGAGAATAGCGGTATATCCGGGTAGTTTTGATCCGGTTACAAATGGTCATTTGGATATAATAGAGCGCGCAAGCCGTGTTTTTGACAGGGTGATTGTAGGCGTACTTAATAATTCGGGCAAAAACCCTCTGTTTTCTATTGATGAAAGAGTGGAAATGCTAAAGCAGGTCACAGAACATATCGGCAACGTGGAGATTGACAGCTTTGACGGACTTTTGGTTGATTTTGCGAAGATGAAAAATGCTTCTGTAATCGTAAAAGGACTTCGGACTGTTATGGACTTTGAGTATGAGTTTCAAATGGCGCTTCTTAATAAAGCATTAAATCCGGAGTACGAAACGATGTTTATGATGACAGATTCTAAATATTCGTATATAAGTTCGAGCATGGTTAAGGAGCTTGCAGGATTTCACGGCGATTTGACCGGACTTGTACCCGCTGAAATAGTACACAAAATAAAACAAAAATATAAAATAGGTTGAAAGGAATGAGTAGGATGGATATGGATATGGATATCATGGAGATTATCGACATGATGGAGGAAACTATTGAAAAGGCATCTGCAGTACCTCTTACCGGAAAGGTTATGCTGGATAAGGATGAGCTTTTAGACTACATCCAGGAAATTCGTTTGGTATATCCTGACGAGTTAAAGGAGGCAAAATGGGTTAAAGAGGAAAGACAGAGAATTCTTTCTGAAGCTGAAAACAGAGCAGAAACTATCCAGAAGAATGCCGAAGAAACCCAAATGCAGCTTATTGACGAACACGAAATTACAAAGTGTGCATATCAGCAGGCAAATGAGCTTGTGAATAATGCACAGCAGAAGGCTATGGAAATCAAGACAGATACAGACGCATATGTTGATGATGTATTAAATGATGTTGAGCATCGTCTTGATTTGCTGCTTAGAAAGGTCCGCGAGGACAGAGGTTATTTTAACAATAACTGATAGTATTAAAAATTTGAAAGGACTGTCTTTAAAAAATTAGTTTAAGACAGTCTTTTTGAGGTTAAAGGATATATTTTCATATTAAGGGCAAATGCCCGTGCATTGGAGGTAAAGGTTATGTTATCGGATATTGAAATTGCTCAGAACGCTGAAATGAAGCATATACGAGATATCGCTGCGTCAGTAAATATACCGGAGGATTCACTGGAATATTACGGAAAATACAAGGCGAAGCTCGGTCCGGAGGTACAGAATGCCGTTGCGGGAAATCCTGACGGTAAGCTTGTGCTTGTGACTGCAATCAATCCTACTCCCGCTGGAGAAGGAAAGACAACGACTACTATCGGTTTGGGTGACGCATTAACACGAATGGGAAAAAAATGTGTGTTAGCGCTGCGTGAACCGTCACTCGGACCGGTTATGGGCGTAAAAGGCGGAGCTGCCGGTGGAGGATACAGTCAGGTGGTTCCAATGGAGGATATTAATCTACATTTTACGGGCGATATGCATGCTATAACCGCTGCAAATAATCTGTTGTCAGCTATGATTGACAATCATATACATCAGGGAAACGCTCTTGATATAGATGTTACTAATATCGTTTGGAAAAGAGTGGTTGATACAAATGACCGTGCACTTCGTAAAATTGTAGTCGGAATGGGCGGTAAAATTAACGGTGTTCCAAGAGAGGACGGCTTTATGATTACCGTTGCTTCAGAGGTTATGGCTATACTTTGCCTTGCTTTGGATATTGATGATTTGAAGAAAAGACTTGGTGAAATAATCATTGGCTATAATAGAAGCGGCGAGCCGGTAAAGGCTTCTGACTTGAAGGCTGAGGGCGCTATGACTACGCTGCTTAAGGATGCTATAAAGCCTAATCTTGTTCAGACACTTGAATATACACCGTGTCTTATTCATGGCGGACCTTTTGCAAATATTGCGCATGGCTGCAATAGTGTACAGGCTACAAAGCTTGCTATGAAGCTGGGTGATTATGCGATTACAGAAGCCGGATTTGGAGCTGACCTTGGTGCTGAGAAATTTATGGACATCAAGTGCCGCATGGCAGGAATACATCCTGACGCGGTTGTAATTGTCGCGACTGTACGCGCGCTTAAATATAACGGCGGCATTGCAAAGGCAGATCTTAAGGAGCCTAATGTTGAAGCACTTAAAAAGGGAATAGTAAATTTAGGAAAACACATTGAAAATATGAAGAATTTCGGTGCTCCGGTAGTAGTTGCCGTAAACCGCTTCGATACGGACAGTGAGGAAGAATTGCAGACGGTAATAGATATGTGTAATGAATGGGGCGCCTCATGTGCGTTGAGCGAGGTTTTTGCAAAGGGCGGTGAAGGCGGTATTGAGCTTGCTAAAAAGGTTATTGCCGCGATAGAAAATGAGCCCGCTCAATATCACCCCGTATATGATGTAAATACTTCTGTTAAAGATAAAATCAATGCAATAGTAACTAAAATATACGGCGGAGCAGGTGTAACTTATTCGGCAAAGGCAGAAAAGCAGATTAAAAAGCTTGAAGAATTAGGTCTGGATAAAAAGCCTGTGTGTATGGCAAAAACACAATATTCGTTATCGGACAATCCAACGCTTTTGGGCAGACCGGAGAACTTTACTGTTAATGTGAGCGAAGTGAGAGTGTCAAACGGCGCGGGATTTATTGTGGCGGAAACGGGAAGTATTATGGTTATGCCGGGACTTCCTAAAGTTCCTGCGGCTGTGAATATTGATGTGGATAAGGAAGGAAGAATTTCCGGGTTATTTTAAATTATGGAATATATATCAAACAATGTGAATGAAACAAAAGAAATTGCTGCTGAATTTGCAAAAAAACTCAGCAGCGGAGATGTGATTTGCATGTATGGCGATTTGGGAGCGGGTAAGACTGCGTTTGTACAGGGCTTAGCTGTTGGTTTGGAAATTGAGGAGCCTATTACGAGTCCTACATTTACAATAGTGAATGAATACAGCGGTAAGCTGCCGTTATATCATTTTGATGTTTACCGTATTGCTGATTCTGAAGAAATGTATGAGATAGGGTATGACGAGTATGTTTACGGTGAGGGCGTAAGCATTATTGAATGGTCGGAGCTTATTGAAGACATTCTGCCTGAAAATCATTATTCCGTAACAATTTTAAAAGACAGTGCAATGCATGATGATTACAGAAAAATAATTATAGAAAAGGTATAAAAACAATGAAAGTCCTTGCGATAGATACATCTGCTAATGTTGCTGCCGCGGCAGTTACAGAGGATGATATACTTTTGGGAGAGTATATATTAAATCATAAAAAAACACATTCGCAAAAAATCATGGTTATGATTGAGTCGCTGCTGAACGATTTGGAGCTTACAGTTCAGGACATTGATTTGTTTGCTGTTGCAAACGGTCCCGGCTCATTTACGGGGCTCAGAATTGGCGTTGCTACTATGAAGGCTTTAGCACATAGCGTTAATAAGCCTATTGTGGGTGTTTCATCTTTGGCGGGTATGGCATATAATCTGCCATATGCGGAGCATATAATTGTTCCCATTATGGATGCGCGTAAAAACAGAGTTTATACAGCATCTTATATATGGGACGAAGGCTTTAAGGAGCTTACTGAGCCGGAGGCGATAACAATTGAGGAATGTGTGGAGAACTGCGGAGAATTTCTTGATACAATTTTCGTGGGTGACGGCGCTGTTATCCATAAGGAATATATCAAAGAAAAATTGGGAGAACACGCAATATTTGCTCCTGCGCCGGCGCTGATGCAAAGAGCGTCGTCTATTGCGGCGCTGGCTGCTCAAAAGGCAAAAAAAGGTAAAATAAATAATTATCTCGAATTAAAACCTGTCTATCTTAGAAAATCTCAGGCGGAAAGAGAGCTTGAAGAAAAAGAAAAGGCACAAAGAAAGGAAGAAGAATAAATGTTAGCAATCGGCAGTGACCACGGTGGTTTTGAATTAAAAAATCATGTAAAAAAGCATCTTGAGGATATGGGGATAGCGGTAAAGGATTTTGGAGTTTTTTCTGAAGAAAGCGTCGATTATCCTGACTGCGCAAAACCTGTATGCGAAGCGGTTTTATCGGGTGAGTGTGAGCGAGGTATTCTGCTTTGCGGAACGGGAATTGGCATTTCCATTGCGGCAAATAAGTATAAGGGTATAAGAGCCGCGCTTTGCTCAGACGTATTCAGTGCTAAGATGTCAAAGGAGCATAATAATGCAAACATTATTTGTCTGGGAGGAAGAGTTACAGGCAGAGAACTTGCTTTTATGATTGTTGACGCTTGGATGCAGGCTGAGTTTCAGGGCGGCAGACATGCGGACAGAATTGCAAAAATTCATGAAATAGAGAAATAATTGCAGAATGATGCCGCACCGTGGCATCATTTTTCTTATCTATCAGGGAATTGTTTGCAAGGTTAGCAACTTGGCATATTAAAGATTGCCTTATTGCCCCAAGATTGGTGGTATGGGGTTGATAATTAAAAATCTTTTTTGTCATATTAAGCAGGTTTTAGATGAAAAACTACGATATGAGTCTGTGTTTTTAAATCTTCTTTACAATAAGATTAAAGGTTTATTATTTTTACGATATATCCTTTAAAAAACAGAATTCTTGTGTTATAATATAATGAAAATATGCACTGTAACATTAAATCTGACTATCCCATATTATAATGATATAATTATATGCATTGTAATGTGAGGTGTTAGAATTGAGCAGACTTGTTATAGAAGGCGGAGTACCTATTTCGGGAGAAATTGTTGTGCAGGGCGCAAAAAATGCGGTTTTGCCCATATTGGCAGCAACGGTGCTTTCAGATGAGGAGTGTGTTATAAAAAACTGCCCTAAATTGCGTGATGTAGATAAAACAGATTTGGTTCTTGAAGGATTGGGATGTAAGGTTCGGCGTGAGGGGGATACAGTTATTGTAAATCCGACGAGTATCTGCGGATGCAGCATAAGCGAAGGTCTTATGCGCGAGATGAGATCATCAATAATTTTTTTGGGGGCTATTGTGGCAAGATGCTCCGAAGCGGTAGTCAGTATGCCGGGCGGCTGTCCTATAGGATTAAGACCTATTGACCTTCATCTTAAAGCGCTGCGTGATCTGGGTGTAGAGATTATTGAAGAACATGGATACATATATTGCAGAACTGCCGAAATAAGAGGTAATGATATTCATCTTGATTTTCCGAGTGTAGGCGCAACGGAAAATATTATGCTGGCTGCGGCGCGCGGTAAGGGGATAACAACTATTATAAATGCGGCGCGTGAGCCTGAAATAGTTAATTTGGAATGTTTTCTCAATGCAATGGGAGCAAAAATAAGCGGTGCAGGTACAGGTGTTATCTATATAGAGGGTGTAGAACGTCTGCACGGTGCTGAATTTATGATTATGCCTGACAGAATTGTTGCTGCTACATATCTTGCGGCGTCTGCAATAACGGGCGGAGAAATGTGCCTTAAATCAGTAGAGCCTAAGGACATGGTCGCAATTCTGAAGGCACTTGAAAATATGGGTGTTGAATTTGATATTGGTAAAAACGAAATAATTCAGCATATAAATCGTCCACTGAGAAATATACCTATTTTAAGAACCATGCCTTATCCGGGATTTCCTACGGATATACAATCTCCGTTCATGGCATTGTGTACACTTGCAAGTGGAACAAGCGTATTTATAGAAACGATTTTTGAAAATCGTTTTCAGCACGTTGATGAGCTGGTTCGTATGGGTGCGGATATTAAGGTTGACGGAAGAAGCGCTGTAATACGGGGAGTTCCTAAGCTTCAAGGTGCAAATGTTGTTGCCCGTGAGCTTAGGGGAGGAGCGGCTTTGGTTGTTGCGGCGCTGGCTGCAGAGGGAATTACTACAATTTCAGGAACAGAATATATTGACAGAGGATATGAAAATATAGAAAAATATTTGCTTGCGTGCAATGCAAAAATCGAACGCAGGTGTTAAGGGGAATATTCAGAATGGAAAGAAATCAGAATAACAGAAGATTAAATTCATCAAGGAAAGTTTCTACTAATATAACTGAATATGGAAGAATGAGTCAGGCGCCTGTCAGACGTCATAAGCGTACAGCCGGCGAGATGGAGGAGAAAATACGTTATCAGCAGCAGCAAAAGCAAAAAAGACTTGCAATGCAGCGCAGACGCGCGTTAATTATATTAATCCTTTGCATTGTTACTGTTGTTGTTCTTATGTTTATGACACCTATATTCAATATTAAATCAATATCAGTTAATGGAAACAGTGTTGTAACATTAGAGGAAATTGACGGAAAAATAGGCGATATTGTTGGTGAAAATCTATTCAGAACCGGCGCGGGAACAATACAGAAGAGATTAAAGACAATTCCTTATATAGACGAGGTGACAGTGACAAAAAGACTTATTCCGCCGACGTTAAAGGTATCTGTTACGGAATGTCAGCCTGCGGCATATATCGGAATAAATTCGCAGACTACGGTTATAGATTCAAGCTTAAAGGTGCTTGGTGACAGCAGTGTATTTGATGCCGGCAGCTTGCCTAATGTAATCGGTGTAGAAATCACAGGCGGTGATTTGGGAAGCTTTCTGACAGGGGACAATGCGGAAAAGCTTGAAATATTGAAAATATGCCTTGAAACTATGGAGGAAACCGGAGTTATAAATAAGGTCAGGGATCTGGATATAACCGATACAACAAGTATAAAATTTGTTTATGATGACAGATTGGATGTTCTCTGCGGAACACAGCTTGATCTTCAACGGAAATTACGTTTGTTTAAGGAAACTATTTCAAACAATAATCTTACTGAAAATGCAAAGGGAATAATTGATTTGAGCGTTACAGGAAAAGCGGTTTATACGCCGTAAGTATAGATTTTGTACACATTGCCCCATAAACACGGAAAAATATTGTGCAATTTTATTTGAATTTTTTAAAATTTAGTAAAAAAAACTATTGAATAACTTGAAAAAACATAGTAAAATAATATATATGTGGAATTCCAACCTGGGATAAACTACGAAGGAGGATATTTAAATGAGTGTTATGCCTATAGACTTAGAAGAAAATACTACAATAGACGGTGCCAGAATTAAGGTAATCGGTGTAGGCGGCGGCGGTAATAATGCTGTTGACAGAATGATTGAAGCCGGGGTTACAAAAGCAGAATTTATTTGTGTTAATACAGATGCTCAGCAGTTGGCAAGTGTTAAGGCGCCAACAGTATTGCAGATAGGCGCTAAGCTGACAAATGGTCTGGGTGCGGGCGCAAAGCCTGAAATCGGCAGACAGGCAGCTGAAGAAACTAAAGATGAGATAAAAAACCTTGTTAAGGATACTGAGATGGTATTTGTAACGGCAGGTATGGGTGGCGGAACAGGTACAGGTGCGGCTCCTATTATTGCTGAAGCAGCAAAATCGATGGGTGTACTTACTGTTGCTGTTGTAACAAAGCCTTTCTTCTTTGAAGGTCCGCAGAGAATGAGAAATGCTGAGGAAGGTATAAAGCAATTGGCTGAAAAGGTTGACTCTATTGTAACTATCCCGAATGATCTTTTGTTAAAAATCGCTGACAAGAAGGTAACTATTAAGGATTCATTTAAGCTTGCTGATGATGTTTTGCGTCAGGGTGTGCAGGGAATTATCGAAATTATTACACAGCGTGGTATAATGAATTGTGACTTTGCTGATGTAAGAACAATAATGAAGGACAGTGGTGTGGCACATATGGGCATTGGTGTCGGCAAGGGCGAAAATGCCGCATCTGATGCAGTCAGAGCCGCTATTGAAAGTCCGCTTCTTGAAACAAGCATTGCAGGTGCTGAAAATGTATTACTTAACATTACAGGCGGCAGTGAGTTCTCACTTGTTGATATGGGTGAGGTTTCAGGCATTGTACGCGATATGGTTTCTGAGGAAGCTAACATAATTGTCGGTACGGCAATGGATGATAATTTAAAGGATGAAATTAAGGTCACACTAATTGCGACAGGTCTTGACGGAGGTTCAAAGCGCAATAAGGATAACTCAAATGATACATTAAAGAGAATTACTCCTAAATTTGCACAGAACGGTTCATCATCAAGACAGCCGTCAAGCTATACTTCATCGCTTGATGACGAGGATGCTATATTCTCAAGAAGATTAAAGCCGGGAATGGGAAATATTGATGTTCCTAACTTTTTTAAGCCGGGTAAATAATTGATTTTTTTCGCATTAATGCGTTGCAGATATGTGAGTTAAAAAATGATTAAAGCCTAAAGCTCTGATACTGAGGAGCTTTAGGTTTTTTGTATTTTATTTTAATTTGGGAGGATAGCAGCCTTGCAATGAATCGGCACTGACACCTTTGTTGTTGGCTGGAATATAGGGTAATGCTCTTTATTGAATATTTTTGACAACTTTTTTTCAAAAAACCATTGATATTAGGGTAAAAAATTATTGTTGAGATGCAATGAACTGAAAACCGTTGTAAATACTTGCGATTTTGAATTTTATAATTAGGGTCAAAATTGCACTATAATGCACCCAAAAGCACTAAAATGAAAGCCAGTTAGGGTCAAAATTAGGGTCAAAATATTATTTGACCACAATTAATATATATAAAATATTTCAAAATCAACTCTAAAATATTCATTTTTTAAATTCAAATATACTCAAATGAACGTTTTAATTATAGTCATAAAAATTAAAATGTTGATTTGAATATATTTGCTTACATATTAATAATTATACAGAAAATGGTTATAATAATATCAGCGGATATACTGCTGCATAATTATTGGCTATAAATAAAAGGTAAGATTAAACTTACTACTGTATTGTTTTTATTTATGTCTTAAAATCGTAAAAAATAGGGTAGAGGACAATCAAAATCCTCTACCCTAAATTCGTGTTTTTCTGTTGCACGTCAACTTGCGAGTCCATATAACCCTCTCATAAAAATGATACATACAATCAATCCAACAAACCCAATCTATTCAAGATAGAACACAACTGGGCACGTGTAACTCCGTCGTCAGGACGAAATGTTCCATCTTCAAAACCACTAACAACTTTCTTGTCGGCAGCTTTTTCTATATCACTTTTAGCCCAGTGACCTTCTATATCTGTAAATCTTGCCATCTTATAACACACCTCCGTTACATAGTCAACAATCGCCCATGCTTCT
>JALEPO010000025.1 GCA_022768695.1 Clostridia bacterium | reverse complement strand
TGACAAGACAGAGGAACTGGACTACTTCTATCCCACAAGCGTGCTTGTAACAGGCTACGACATTATTCCGTTCTGGGTAATGCGAATGATGTTCTCCGCCCTTGAACACACAGGCGAAGTACCGTTCAAGCACGTATTCATACACGGTCTTGTACGCGACAGTCAGGGCAGAAAGATGAGTAAATCACTGGGCAACGGTATTGACCCATTGGAAATAGTTGAAAAATACGGTGCGGACGCGCTGCGTTTCACTCTTGCGACAGGCAACGCACCGGGTAACGATATGCGTTTTTATATTGAACGTGTTGAGGCGAGCCGTAACTTTGCAAACAAGATATGGAACGCGTCACGCTTTACGCTGATGAACCTTGACATTACTGAAAACAAGCTGCCCGATTTGGCGGATTTACAGCTTGAGGACAAGTGGATTTTGTCAAGATACAACGAGGTTGTAAAGGTTGTTACGGAAAATCTTGATAAGTTTGAGCTGGGCGTTGCCCTGTCAAACCTTTATGACTTCATTTGGGAAAACTTCTGCGACTGGTACATCGAGCTTGTAAAGCCAAGACTGTTCGACAAGGAAAATCCGACAGCGAAAACAGCGCAGTATGTGCTGACGTATGTGCTTTCAAATACAATGAAGCTTCTGCACCCATTCATGCCGTTTATTACCGAGGAAATATGGCAGCATCTGCCGCATGATGGTGAAAGCATAATGATAAGCCAATGGCCCGAGTATGACGAGAAATTGAACTTCCCGCAGGACGAGGAAAGCATGGAGCTAATCATGCAGGCAATAAGCGCAATCAGAAACCGCAGAGCGGAAATGAATGTTCCGCCGTCAAAGAAAGCGAAGGTTATTATCGTTACAGCCAAAACGGACGTATTCACACAGGGTACAGCGTTCTTTGAAAAGCTTGCGTCAGCAAGCGAGGCTGTTGTGCAGACAGATAAGAGCGGTATAAGTGAAAATGCGGTTAACGTGGTTGTTCCGTCAGCAGAAATTTATCTGCCGCTTGACGAGCTTGTAGACAAGTCAAAAGAGCTTGAGCGTCTTAACACCGAGAAGAAAAAGCTTGAGGGCGAAATCAAGCGCGTTGAGGGTAAGCTTAATAACCCCGGCTTTGTCAGCAAAGCACCGGCAAAGGTTGTTGACGAGGAAAAGGCTAAGGGTGAAAAGTATAAGGAAATGCTTGCAAAGGTTATGGAAAGTATAAAGACCATGGAAAATATTTGACTATGAATTATACAAGAGCTTTAGAATTTGTTCATTCAATTCCTAAATTCCAAAGACCACTTGGAAATGCTAATTTGCGCAGACTGCTTGAATGTTTGGGCAGTCCGCAGGAATCGCTGGAGTTTATACACATAGCAGGTACGAACGGCAAGGGTTCTACTGCTGCGATGATTGCGTCGGTGCTTAAAGAGCAGGGGTATAAAACAGGATTGTTTACTTCACCTTTTATTGAGGTTTTCAATGAAAGAATAAAGATAAACAATGTAAATATTTCCGATGAAGCACTGTCTGAATATATTTGGTTTGTAAAAGACACAATGGAAAAAAGCAATGCGTATGTTTCGGAATTTGCATTTATCACAGCGATTGCTATGGTATATTTTAAAAATGCAAAATGTGATTTTGTTGTGCTTGAAACCGGAATGGGCGGAAAATATGATGCAACCAATGTTATTGATGAAAGTGTTGTAAGTGTTCTCACATCAATCGGTTTGGACCATATGCAGTATTTGGGGAATACTATAGAAGAAATAGCTATAGAAAAATGCGGTATCATAAAGGAGTACGGAACGGTGGTTTCGTATCCTAATAATTCTGTTATGTCGGTTATTGAGGCTCAGTGCAGAAAAAAACACGCTTTTCTTATCACAGCAAAGGGAGCTGAAGCGGTAGACGGCGGAATAGTTTATAATGAAAAATATTATCCGCTGAATTTGCGCGGTGAATATCAAATTCAAAATGCGGCTGTTGCTGTTGAAGCATTGCAGGCAATGTGCAGAAAAGGTATAAATATTAGTCCGGAAGCTATGTGCAAGGGGCTTATGGAGGTTCAGTGGCCGGCGAGATTTGAATTTGTGCGTGATAATGTTGTAATAGACGGCGGACATAATATTGACGGGATTAAAGCATTAAAAAAATCTTTGCGGTCACTTTACAAAAATGTCATTCTTGTAATGGCAATGATGGAAGATAAAAATTATGAAGAATGCATAAAAGAAATTGTACCTGCGGCAAGAATGCTGATTGCTACTGAGCTTAATATGCCCAGATGTCTGAAGGCGGAAAAACTTGCCGATTTTGCAAGAGGTATAAATTCCGAGGTGGTTGTCGAGGATAATACAGAGAATGCGGTCAAACGCGCTTTAAAGGAAGCGGGCGATGAAGAAATTGTTTGTATTTGCGGCTCGCTTTATCTTGCGGGAGAGGCACGGAAAATTTTTTCAAAAAACATCTTGCAAAATGATTGAATATATGTTATACTAACAAATGGTGTGTTTTACATCGTATTTTTTGAGGGAAGGAGGAATATGGTAATGAAGGAAGGAATACATCCTGATTATAAGCAAACTACTATTACATGTGCTTGCGGTAACGTAATTGAAACAGGTTCAACAAAGGAAAATATCCAGGTTGAAATTTGCTCAAAGTGTCATCCGTTCTTTACAGGTAAGCAGAAGCTTGTAGATACAGGTGGTAGAGTTGAAAAGTTCAACAAGCGTTTCAACAGAACAACAAAGCAGAACTAAGATTTTGCGTATAATTTATTTTAAGTTTATAAGGTTAAACCTATGTCTTAGAAGTCCGAATCACCAACGGCTTCCCGGCAATAGGGGATAATTAATCATAGGAGGTGAAATATCATGACAAAGGAAAGAAAGCAGCAGTTAATCGCTGAGTTCGCTACACATGAAGGAGATACAGGTTCTCCTGAGGTTCAGGTTGCTCTTTTAACAGAAAGAATCAATCACTTGAACAATGAGCATCTTAACGTTCATAAGAAGGACCATCACTCAAGAAGAGGTCTTTTGATGATGGTTGGTAAAAGACGTGGTCTTATGAATTACCTAAAGAGCCAGGATATCGAAAGATACCGTGCGCTTGTAGCTAAGCTTGGTCTTAGAAAGTAATTATATTGCATATTCAGGCAAACGGGGAATTTCCCTGTTTGCCTATATATATTTTATGGAGATATTCGTTTAGCATATAAATAGAGCGATAAATTATTGTTTATAGGCGTGCGCGTCCGCACGCCGCCCGGAACTGCGTTTCGGTCAATCTCAAAATAGAGTAATTAAAAAAGTTCCCAAAGAAACTTTTTTAATTTTAAGCAAACTGACGCACAGGTCGTCAGTTTGCCAACACCACACCGCCCTTCGGGCACCTCTCCTCAAGGAGAGGTTTGCAGAGCAACGCAATTAATACAATAGAAAACCCATAAGTTAGAGGGAGGGGTCTGGGCGAGGGAGATAAGCGAGCGCAGCAACCAACGGTTGCAAGGAGCGCCCTC